>JAICHC010000227.1 GCA_025922795.1 Candidatus Binatia bacterium
GCTGCCATTATTGTCCAGGAGTATTTGCAAGGATTAACCGACCCCACAGAGTTTGCCCTGGCTGAAGCTGACCTGGAATGCTTCGATCGGCTCCCGCCACCCGATTACTCGCTTCATCTCGCTGCCGCCGAGAACCATCTGAAAATGAGAAGGAGGGGTGTAACCATTCCGACTGTCGATACCTTGATTGTGACGATGGCTGATACCGCTGGATGCGCTCTTCTCACCCGAGATGGACGACAAAAAGATTTGGCCGGGTTTCTAAAGGTGAAACTGCGGTAAAAGACTTACGACGTGAGTCTACGTTCGCTACCCGCGCTATCGTCAGGTTCCCACAACAGCACCCCAAGTTCGCTCAGGGCAGGCTCTTTCCCCTTCAAGAGACTGTGTCGCAATGTCATCCTGAGGCGCTAGCCGAAGGATCTCGTCTTTGTCAGTGACTGAAAATGCGAGATGCTTCACTTCGTTCAGCATGACATCTATGGGATTTTTTGTATTGTGACACAGTCTCCAAGGGGCAAGGAATCTACCAGCGCATTGATCACCTTAACTCACGTGGTGATGACAGGTCGTACGTTTCGACTTGCACCCTAATTTTGTGCGTACTTTTTGTAGATCGCGTCGGTTTTGGCCGCCATGATGAAATCGTTCTTGTGTAAATTTTTGATCTTGTGAGTCCACCAGGTAACGCTCACCTTGCCCCACTCGGTGGTCAGGCGCGGATGATGGCCTTCCTCTTCCGCCGCGGCGCCGACGGCGTCCGTGAACGCGATCGCATCTTTGAAATTCTTGAACCCGAACTGGCGCTCCAGCGTCGGAATCGCGTCCTCGGTGATGATCTGCCACTCGGGAATTTTCGGCTGCAGTTCCTTGATTTCGTCCGCGGTCACTGACGGCGCGTCGCCGCCCACCCCACGGAATAAACCTATTGTCCTGCCGGCCCCCGAGCCTTGCGCCGAAGCTTTATCGATCGTTTCCGGATCAAGCAGCTCATCAATGCACGCCAGCAACCGCTTTCCGGCTGCGTGGATCTTTCGGATATCGTCGAGTGAAGTCTCTAGGCCGCGCTCATCGGCCTCCTCCAATAACATCTCACTGTAACCGATAATGTGGTTGAGCGGCGTTCGCAAGGTATGGCGTATGTTGGCAAAGGACCGGCCGCTTTCAGTTGCTTCCTGCTGCTGCACGCCAGCCGGCTTCTTTTTATCGTTCATCCTGCGGTTCCCTTATTTAGCAAAGCGTCGATCTTGTCTACTAACCGCTGAAATTCGACTGGCTTGATATCGTAATCATCACATCCCGCCTCGATGGCTTTTTCCCGATCACCCACCATAGCATGCGCCGTGAGGGCGATGATCGGGATGGCCTGAGTCTCTCTTGCGGCTTTGAGCCGGCGCGCAGCTTCCCAGCCATCGACCGCCGGGAGACTCATATCCATCAGAATCAGGTCAGGTTCTACCGACTGGGCCATCGCCATGCCCTCTGTCCCGTCAACAGCCGTGACCACTTCATAGCCCCGTCGGGCCAGTCGCCGTGCAAGCATATCTCGGTTCATCTCGTTGTCTTCGACTAGTAGAATCTTCGCCATCCGAGGTCTCCTCGCAAATCTCGAGTGGATAGAGTCGGAACAGGTCGCGGACTTCCTGAATCAACTCGTCATTGCGCGCTCCCACTGAGGAGCGACCGGATTTTTCCGACCAGTCCCTCAAAGTCAATGGGTTTTAATTCGAATTCGTCGCAGCCGGCGGCGAGTGCCTGCTCGCGGCTTTTCTTCGTAGAGTCCGCCGTGAGGACGATGATCGGGATGTGCTTGGTTTCAGGCTGGTTCTTCAAGAGGCGGGTCGCTTCCCATCCGTCGAGCACCGGCAGATTCAGATCCATCACGATAAGGTCGGGCAGCAGCGTTTTCGCCCATTCGACGGTTTCCGCGCCGTTCATTGCTGTGTTCACTTCGAATCCGGCGCGCGTGAGTCGCCGCTGCAACATGAACAGGTTATCCGCGTTGTCTTCGGCACAAAGAATCTTGGTCATTGCAGTCTCTCCTCTCAGGGCGGCGCTCCGCGCACGACGAATGCACCCGACAAAGGCACAACTTCGCGTAGCGATCACTCGCGATCGCTCGCGCGCTTCGACCGCGTTTCGCGGTTGACAGGGTTATTCTCGAGCAGCAGGAGTTTCGGCATGCTCGATTTCCTTTGCGCCTCCGAGTCTTGAACGCATGGAGGCAGTAACCAAATTACGAACCTCGCCTATCAGCTCCTCGCGGCTGTATGCTCCCTTTTGAAGAATCTTCTCGACGGAGCCATTAAGCCTTTGCCGGTCATCTGGGGTCAGCTCCTTTGCGGTAATCACAATAACGGGGATCGATCTCCAAGCATCTTGCTGACGCACCCCGTCTAGAAACTGGAAACCGTCCATTTCCGGCATCATGAGGTCAAGCAGGATAAGGTCCGGTTGTCTTTCAGCCATCCGCTGCAGTCCTACTCGACCGTTTTCCGCCTCGATCACCGTCCACGCCTCTCTTTCCAGACGGCGTCGGAGCACCTCGCGCATGCCGGCATCGTCCTCGACGATCAACACCGGACAGGGCGGGCGAGCGCACTCGTATCTCTGTAGGATGGCAGCGAGCCGCTCCCAGTCGATAGGTTTGGTGAGGTAGTCGGCCGCGCCGAGCGCATAGCCCATCTGCTTCTCGTCCATGATGCTCAGCATGATGACCGGAATATCGGCAACGACAGGGTCGGCCTTGAGCGCTGTCAAAACCGCCCAGCCGTCCATCCCCGGCATCAACACATCCAACGTGATCACCGCTGGGCGCAATTCTCTGGCGAGGCGAATTCCTTCCTCGCCGTTTCTAGCCGCAACCATCTGCAGGCCTTCCTTGCTTAGAAACCGGCGCATGAGATCGCACACCGTCGGATCGTCATCGATGACGAGCACCGTCGGCGCGCCTTCAGGAGCACGTGAAACGGCTACCGAGCTTTCTTCGGAACGAGGCAAGAGTTTGGCTTTCGATTCATCCACCTCGGCCGGAATCCGGACCGTAAACCTGGACCCTTGTCCCAATCCGCTCTCCACCGTGATCTCGCCCCCCATCATCTGGCAGAATTTTTGACTGATAGCCAAGCCTAAGCCTGTCCCGCCATATTTCCGCGTAGTCGAGGTGTCAGCCTGAGTGAATGCCTGAAATAGTTTCAGTGTCTGCTCAGAACTCATGCCGATGCCGCTGTCACTGACACTAAAATTGATCCATTCATCGCCGTTTACGCTCTCCCGGTCCACCCCCAGTGTAATGGTGCCCTGCTCCGTGAATTTACAGGCATTGCTGAGCAAGTTGAACAATGTTTGCCGGACCTTGGTTAGGTCACTACGCATACTTCCGAGCCCGTCGGCGCAGTGAATCTGCAGTCTGTTGGCGTTCTTTTCTATGAGCGGCTTGACTGTGGCAATTATTTCTTGAACCATTGGCGCGATAGCGAAATCCTCCAGATAGAGGTCCATCTTGCCGGCTTCGATCTTGGACAGATCCAGGACATTGTTGATCAGCGACAACAGATGCTTTCCAGCCCCGTGAATTTTTTGGAGATCCGGAATGAACCCATCCTGTCGGAGATCTTCTGCCTCTTCCTCGAGCATCTCACTGTATCCGATAATGGCATTGAGCGGAGTGCGCAGCTCATGCGACATGTTGGCGAGGAAATCGGATTTGTGCTGGTTGGCGATCTGCAGTTGCTGACTCTTGTCTTCTAGCTCGCGGAACAACCTCGCGTTCTGAATCGCCAACACCGACTGGGTCGCCAACGTTTGCAGAAGATTCACGACTTCTGACGAAAACCTTCCCGCCTCCCGGCGATAGACGGAAAGTCCCCCCATGGCCCGACCCTCACGAAGGAGGGGGATGGCAAGGAGGGAACGATAGCCGAGTTGTCTGAGCAGAGGTCTAACTCGGCTTGCACCTAAGCCCGGCTCATCCAAAATATCGACAACCTCGACTGGTGCGCGACTCGCGGCTGCCTTGCCGACCGTACCCAGGCCAAAGCGAATCGGATTTGCCCGCAGCGCTCCGACCAGCTCCTCTTCCATCTGGTGGCTGGCTGTAAGCTGAAAGTTTTCTGTGGATTCGTCGTACTCATAGATTGCTCCGGCGTCGGTGCCGCTCAACTGAACGCCGTGTGAGACGATGCTCGTCAGAACGGTGGGAAGGTCCAGCGTCGAGCTGACCGCTTGGCCCACTTCGTTCAAGGCGCGGAGCTCATTCAATGCGTCGCTGAGCTTTCGCGTACGATCTTCGACCCTTTGTTCGAGCGTACGGTTGTGCTCTTCCAGTTTCTCCTTGCTTTCGCGAAGCTGCCCGACTAACCCCTTGATCGATCCGCGCATCCCGTCAAGGTCTCGCGCGAGGTCTCCTATTTCGTCCCGGCTGGTTGTATCAATCGGAGCTTCCAGATTTCCGCCCGCAATCAAACCCGCTGAATTCTGAAGTTTCAACAGAGGACGGGCGATATACCTCCGGGTGACAAAGATGGAGGTTAAAGAAATAGCTGCAACGATTAGCGAGGTTAAGGCGGCAATGCCAAGAATATTTAGAATGATCTCTTTCTTAACATTGGCGCGCGAGGCGGCTAATTGAATCGCGCCGATTTTTCTCCCTTGGTAAGAAATATCAGAAGTTTTAGCGAGAAATTGCGCGGAGCCGTTAAAATAGGCATAGTCGCGCCCCTTATATTCCGGGCGGCTTTGGTCGGTTATCGTGGATGATTCCGACAAGATCTTGACAAAAACCAGGGATTCATCGAGGAACAATGCTTCGACAAAATGGCTCAAAGTGTCGCTGTCGAGATTCCACAGGGGCACTGCCAAAGCTACTTGTGCAATCTTAACGGTACTGTCCAGGCCTGCTTCAAGTTCAGCGTCTATTCTCTTGATGTTCAAAAATGCAGCTATCATGGCAAAGCCGATGAGGAGCAAAGTGACGATGCCAATAAGCGCGTAGGTGAAACGCTTGCTGATACTCAAGCTTTTAGCGGGCTGTGCCTGCGAGGAGGCGTCTTCCATGGGCGGGATCTTTGCTGTGGTTCTTAACAATGGCAAACGAAAAACATGAGACCGCTCACTCCAACGGCGCGGCGTCCATCTTGTATCTGGCCAAGATCTCCTGAATGACTCCGCGTTTGTGCAAGTTACGGAATGTCGCGTTGAACTGATCGATGACTTTCTTGTCGGTGAATTTTTGCGAAAAACCAACGTAGTATTTTAGACCCGTGTGGAACCCCGCATAACGAATATCTTTGATATTAAGCTTATCCATCAAAAAATATCCCACGTCCTTGTTCGAATAGACGGCATCGACTCTTCCAAGAGACAGTTTTTTGAAAGCGGATTCGTCTTCAGGGGTCATATCGATTGTCAAATCTTTGATCTCCGCTTTTATTTTCTCCAGAAAGAACGATGTATTTGAGGGCCCGAACACCCCGACTGTGTAACCTTTCACATCCGACA
>JAICHC010000228.1 GCA_025922795.1 Candidatus Binatia bacterium
CATCGGGCCACCCGGGGTTACCCCACCGAGCGACATGCCGATCAAGAGCCCTTTGAATCCTGAGCCGTGCCCCATCCAGCGCACGATCACCTCTTGCGGCACCACCGCTTGAAATAATCCGGCCAAGGTAAAAGCCGCAATCATGCGCGGGGTAATCTCCAGGATCAACGAGCCGGTCGCGTTGAGTCCCTTGTTGGCCGCCTCCGGCGACGTGTAGTAGACCACGGCCAGCGCGACCGCCGCGGCCGCCATCATGACGATGCTCGAAGTGTCCATAGATCTCCTGAGCGCAAGGCGATATTTTTGAGTTGATGAGGCCATGAGGGAGCGAGTCGGTGCAGATCCTCGACTGTAGATAGGCAACCGGTTCTTTTCAAGCCAAGCGGAATCGCTGCCCTTATTTGACTTCAAAAACACCGCCCGATAGTTAGATTGAATCAAATCCGGAGGTTTCGATGGCCCTCGATAACGGCGCGGCGAAAAAAGTGTTGGACCAGATCGATCGCGATGAGATCGCTCAGCTCGGCTGCGATCTCACCAGCATTCCGAGTCCCACGGGGCAGGAAAAGGCGATCGGCGAATTTATCTTGAACTGGTTCGATGCCAGCGGCATCAAAGCAGTCAGGCAGGACGTCGAAATCGACCGACCCAACGCGGTCGGGGTGGTCAAGGGCGACGGCAGCGGTCTAAGTCTCGGCTTCAACGGTCACACCGACACGAGCTTCACCGGCACGGAAGAAGACCGCCGCATGGTGGTCAACATGGAACCGGAGTCCGAGCTCAAAGGCAAAATCGTCAACGGCAAAGTGCAGGGCCTGGGCATATCGAATATGAAAGGCGGCATCGCCGCGTTCATGATAGCCGGCAAGGCGCTTCAAAAAAGCGGCGTGAAGCTTAAAGGCGATGTTATTCTCGCTGCTGTGGTCGGCGAAATTTCGCGCACGCCGATCGGCCCGTGGCAGACTAAGGAATACCGCGGCGAAGGCGCCGGCACGCGCCATTTACTGACCCACGGCATGCACTCCGATTATGCTGTGTGCGCTGACGGCTCGGACATGAACATCGTCTGGACGCAAAACGGCGTCGTGCAGGTAAAGATCCAGACCTATGGCAAGGCCGAAGCGGCCTGGGGCTCGAATCGGGAAACCCATCCAATGATCAAAATGAACGCGATCGTGAAGATGACCAAGATCATCGACGCCATCGAACGCTGGGGGACCGAGTTCGAATCCAAATACGTTTACCAATCTCCCACGGGTCCGCTCTTTCCCAAAGTCAACATCGGCGGCATCGAAGGCGGCGCCCCCTATCGGCCCAATTATTACCCCGGCGTTTGCTCGATCTATGTCGATATCCGCATGCCCCCTCAGGTGCGCCCGGTGCAGATTCAATACGAGCTGGAACGGACCCTCAACGCCACCGGCCTGGACTATCAAATGGACATCTACAAATCGCTGCTTGGCCACGAAGGTAAGAACGTCGAACCGCTGGTCAAATCGGCGGAGGATTGCTATCAGCGTCTGTTCGGCACAAAAATCAAGCACGAAGCACCCGACCGCGCCAGCATCTGGACGGACACCACCGTCTACAACGAGCTGGGCATTCCCGCGATCAAGATCGGCCCGCGCGGCCGGCGGATCGGCCCGCGCAACGAAGAAATTGAAATCGACACGATGCTGAACGCGGCAAAACTCTACGCCCTGATCGCGCTCGATATCTGCTCACGCGCAAGGGGGTGAGCAAATGGTAGTGACCATCCCGAACGAATTGCTCGAGAATGCCACCGGCCTCCGCTACCAGAAGGAGAGCTGGGCTAAATCCTGCCGACTTCGATGATTTGTCCCGACACCAGATCGGAGTCGGCCGTGGCGAAGAAGAGAAAGGCCGGCGCGATGGCTTCAGGCGCAATCAATTCACGTTCGCGCCTGGGAATGCCCAACTGTTCGCGCCGAAACTTTGTCAACTCCTCGGTCATGCGCGTGTCCGCCACCGGTGAGATGCAGTTGACTTGAATATTGTAAGCACTCAATTCGCTCGCCGCATTTTTCGTAAATGCGATAATGCCTCCCTTCGCCGCGGCGTAGTCGGCAACCGACTTGAACGATTTGAACCCAATTGCTATTGAACCTAGAGGAGGGTATCAACGTGAAACTCTATTCGTGCCACACCTGACCCTACGCACACAGGACAAGGATTGTCCTGGCCGAAAAGAAAATTCCCTACGAGCTCATCGAAGTCGATCTCAAAAATAAACCGAGCGATTTGGTGCAACGGAACCCTTACGGCAAAGTGCCGGTGCTGGTCGACGGCGGCGGTGTGATCTACGAATCGGCGATCATCAACGAATATCTCGACGAGAAATTTCCCGAAAACCGTCTCCTGCCGGCCGATCTTCTCCAGCGCTCGAAAGTGCGCATCTGGATCGATTTTCTTAACACCCGTATTCATCCCGCGGCCTCCGACCTCGCGCATAATCGCGAGCCGGACAAGGCGCGCGAGAAAATGCATCAACATCTCCAAACACTCGATAAGGAGTTGGCCGGCAAGAAATATCTTGTCGACGATTACTCGCTGGCGGACATCACGTTCATTCCCTTCTACACCCGTCAGGAACGCTACTGCATTGCCATCGACGAACGTTATCCCAACGTTAAACGCTGGGGCGAGGATCTCATCGCGCGCCCGCAAGTCGCGCCGACGATTTGAAGGAGTACCTGGGATGCAGCCGTTACTGGTAAGTCCGGAGGAAATCCTTGGCGTCGTGACCATGTCTGAGGCCGTGGAAGCCGTGCGCTTGGGCTTTCGCGAATGGGGCGAGAACCCCCAGCTTAACGCGCCGCGCAGGAGAATTCACATCCCGACCGGCGTCCGCGTGAGCGTGCATCAAGGGGGGGTGCCTGCGGCCAAGGCCACCGGCTTGATGACCCATTGCGAATGGGTCAAACCGATGGCCGAGGAGCAGGTCTACCCACGACTTAATCACCCGGTGATCGTGCTCTACGACTCGGCCGAAGGCGAGCTCAAAGGCATCATCGTCGGCGAGATCACCTGCGCCGAACTGCCGCACAACATCGCCGTCACCGGCCTGCGCACGGCGGCTACCAGCGCCGTCGGCACCGATCTCTTGGCCCGGCCCGACGCGAGCAGTCTCGCTCTCTTTGGCGCCGCCGGCCAGGCGAAGAATCATCTGCTCGCACTCATGCAGGTGCGCCGGCTCAAAAACGTCAAAGTCTACAGCCGTAACCCCGAGAACCGCAAAAAATTCGTCGAGGAAATGGGACCGGTCACCAATCTTAACATCACGCCGGTTGCGTCTCCCGAAGAAGCCCTGCGCGGCGTCGACATCGTGCTAACCGCAACCAACTCGAGCGTGCCGGTGTTCGACGGCAGTTGGCTCCAGCCCGGCCAGCATGTAACGACTATCGTCGGCAGCAATGTCGGTTTGGTCAAAGGCGGTTTTACCGCCGCGAAGCGGCGCGAGATCGACGACGCCACCTTGGCACGCAGCCAGGTCCACGGCATCGTATCGATCCAACAAGCGGTTCAGGACGAACAGGCCGATATCTTCGACCCGGTCCAGCGCGGCGTCATACGCTGGGAGCAACTGATTGAGATCGGCGAGATACTGGCGGGAAAAAAGGAAGGCCGCACCAAGGCGGAACAAATCACCTTCTACAAGAACAACGCCGGCCAAGGCGTGGCCGATATCGCCCTCGGCGCCAAAGTCCTCGCCAACATCGAGAAGAAAAAGGCCGGGCACAAGCTCGACTACTGAGGAGTGGAGCGATGGAGTACTGGAGTGTGGATTAGTGGCGCCGGCCCACCTCGAGATTACTGCAGGCCAATCGAACCATTTCGACTTTTAAGGTCCTTGATTGTCTCGCCATGAACAGAATCGCCGTCGCCCAGGTCGAATCCTCCACCGAGAAGTCAGAAAATCTCCGCACGGCAGTCCGTCTGATCCAAGAAGCCAAACATAACGGAGCCGAGCTGATCGCCTTCCCGGAATTTTTGATGGCGTTCTCGCCCGTGAGTCAGACCGCTGAAGAATTGGCGCGCGTAGCCGAATCGGCAGACGGCCCGTTTGTCTCAGCGCTGCGCACCGCAGCCAAGGCCGCAGGCATCGGCGTGGTCGCCACGATCTATGAAAATTCAAGCACTCCGAATCGAGTCTACGACACCGCAGTGTGGATCGACGCCCTCGGCAACACTCCGTCGATCTATCGCAAGCTGCATCTGTACGACGCGTTCGGCTTCAAGGAGTCCGACAAGTTTCAACCCGGCGAGGACCTCCCTCCGTTGGTGCAATCCGGTGACAGCCGGTTCGGCATGATGATTTGTTACGATCTGCGGTTCCCCGAAATGGCGCGCATGCTGGCGCTTCGAGGCGCCAATGTCTTGATCGCGCCCTCGGGTTGGGTGCAAGGCGATTTAAAAGTGCAGCATTGGGAGACGATGATCAAAGCCAGAGCCCTGGAAAACGGCTGTTACGTCATCGCGCCCGATCAGGCCGGAAATATCTACATCGGCCACAGCATGGCGGCGGATCCGCTCGGCCGCACCGTGGTCGACCTCGACGAAAAACCACGCGTGGAAATCATCGAGTTGGATTTCACTCTGCTGCGCGAGACCCGAGAAAAATTGCCGCTGCTCAAGAACCGCCGCAGCGACGTTTACGCGCGCCACGCCGCGGATAACAAGCTGCCGTAAGTTTCTTTTAGCAGTGATTTCGCACTGACGCCCACTCTTCACTCCTTACTACTCACTCTTCTGGTTCCCGCGAGGTGTCTTGGCACTTTCCCCGGTTTTAGCTAAGCTCCGGCAAATATCGGCGCGTTCCCGAACACGATCGAGGGAGTGATTCATGCCCGAACCCACAGTCGTCTGTCCGCATTGCAAGATTGAAATCAAACTGACCGAATCTCTCGCCGCTCCGCTGCTCGAATCCGTCCGGCGCGATTACGAGCAGCGTCTCACCCAAAAAGACGCCGACATGTCGAAGCGCGAGCAACTCTTAAACGAGCGCGCGGAAACCTTGGAGAAAGCCAAACAAAGCCTTGACCAACAAGTCGCGCAGAAGCTTCAATTCGAGCGCGCCCGCATCGCTGCCGAAGAAGGCCAGAAAGCCAGGCTCGCGCTGGGTAACGACCTGGATCAGAAGATTCGGGAGCTGAGCACGCTGCAGGAGATTTTGAAACAGCGAGATGCAAAGCTCGCCGAGGCGCAGAAAGCCCAAGCGGAGCTGATCCGCAAACAGCGCGAGTTGGATGACGCTAAGCGCGAGTTGGACTTAACGGTCCAGAAACGAGTTCAGGCCGATCTCGGCGCCGAACGTGAAAAAGCCAAAAAAGAAGCCGAAGAAGAACTAAAACTTAAAGTGATGGAGAAGGATCAAACCATCACCGCCATGCAAAGACAGATCGAAGATCTTAAACGCCGCGCCGAACAGGGGTCGCAGCAACTCCAAGGAGAAGTTCAAGAACTCGAGCTCGAAG
>JAICHC010000229.1 GCA_025922795.1 Candidatus Binatia bacterium
CGCCGCGGTATTCAGACCCGGAACGAATTTGGCGATCAGCAAAGCACGCGCGCCGTGACGAACGAAAACGTTTTCGGTGCGACGCACGCACGAGTCCGGTTCGAGGGTGATGCGGCACAGAAGTTTCAAGATGCGCCCGCCGCGGTAGCGGCCGAGATAATACCAAAACACATCAGCCAAAATGACCGCGATCAGGGCCATGCTTAGCGCCGCCGGCAAATCCATCCGGCCCGAGCCGGCCAGCGCTCCGGCCGCAAGCAGCAACGGGACTGCGGGTATCGGCAAGCCCATTTGCTCGACCAACACCCAACCGAAAAGCAGAGTATAGCCGTGCCGAAGCAGAAACTCGACGGTTTCGTTCATGAGCGCGCCGCGTGACGAGGTTTCAAGCGTTCGGTTGCCGCGGCTTCGCCAGCCGTTCGTCGCCGTGACGGTTTAACCGAGCACCCCCTGTTTTTCATGAACATAGCACCATGTCCAAGCCGCCGGTGGGACGGCACGCATGACCGGATGTTGCGTCTCATGAAAGTGCTTGGTCGCGTGCTTGCCGCTCGACGAATCGCAACAGCCGACATGGCCGCACGTATAGCATTCGCGCAGCGCGACCCAAACCCGTGCCCTCCATCAAGCACTCCTCACAGACGGTCGGGGTTCTCTGCGGCGGAAAATCCTCGCTTCTTAATCCACCTAAATGTTCACATGAATTTGCCATTCGCTCCTCCCACGAGGTTACCTAAAATTGCATCGTCACCCACAGTGAGCCGGCAACCGCCACCAACGTCTTCCACCAGTTTCTCCTCCTCCAGGTACGCAGACCCGACGCACCTGAACTGCGCCGTTTCGAATTCATTTGCGATGCCCCTTTTCCACGTTTTGAGTTGGTTTCCTGAGTCCGTCACGTATTGTCTGCGCCCTTTTAGGCCACCGGAACCCAAGGCGGGTCCAGCATCTCGGGCTTGCCGCCGGAGATGGCAGCCGCGGAACCGTGGATCTGCTCGTGCGGCGTGCCGAGCTGAATCGCAGTCACTGCATCAAGGCGCGCGATTTGATCGTTTGACAGTTTCACTTCGAGAGCGCCGAGGGTGCCATCGAGCTGCGCGCGCGTGCGCGAGCCGAGGATCGGGATCAGACTGGTTGTCGATTTCGTCGCCTGGTGCAGCAGCCAGGCGATGGCAACTTCTGTCGGCGATGCGTCGACTCCCTTGGCGACCGCCAACACCTCGTCGAGGATGGCGCTCTCGCGCGCCGTCTTCTCGGTATGAACCAACCGGGCGAGCAGCGAGTTGATACGTCCCTCGTCGCTTTGGCGATACTTGCCGGTAAGAAGTCCGCCACCGAGCGGCGACCAAAGCGCGGCCCCCAGCCCCAAAGCTTCGGCCATCGGCAAAAGCTCTCGATCCGCCGTGCGCTGTGCCAGGCTATATTCGATCTGAATGCCCGCGATCGGCGTCCAACCGCGCAGTTCCGCCAGGAGATCGGCGCGGGAAATCCGCCACGCGGGAAAGTTGGACAAACCGGCATAGTGAATCTTCCCGGCCCGCACCAGATCGTCGAAGCCGCGAAGAATCTCGTCCATCGGCGTCATGCCGTCGGCGAAGTGCGCCCAGTAAAGATCGATGCGCTCGGTCTTGAGCCGTCGTAGGCTGCCTTCCACGGAGCGAATCATGTTCTTGCGGCTGTTGCCGGTCCGCGAGATGCCGTCCGTCGCCGTCATCCCCAAAGTGTACTTGGTCGCGAGAACGAAATCGTCGCGGTCCGCCGCGATGAACTCGCCGACGAGTTCCTCGGACTCTCCCAACTGGTAGCTGTCCGCCGTGTCGATAAAGTTGCCGCCGGCCTCGGCGTAACCATCAAATACCTTTTTCGCTTCCGATCGCTCGGCACCGTGTCCCCAACGCGTGCCGAAATTCGCCGCGCCCAATGCCAGCTCCGAAACGCGCAACCCCGTGCGCCGCCCGAAAATTTTGTATTTCATGCCCTTCCTCATTTACATGTTCTGCTCTCCGGAAAATCAGACTTAGCCGACCAATCCTAGCCGGGAGTTTGTTATTTCGGCGCAGCAGGAATCCAGAGTCCCACTGTATCTCACTCTTGGCTAAGGAGCGATGAAGACGGAGCGCCGGATTCCTTGTAGTAGATTTCGTTATCATGGCATTTTCTTTTTCTACAGTAACGTACGACATTGGAATTTCTCCTTTGTGGCGCGGCGATTTTATTTCGGCGCGGCAACACTCTATCCTTTCCGTCTCGTTCACGGGACATCCACTCTCGTATCGAGTGGCCGCAATCGAGCAGCTCGGTACCGCCTTTTTTTGGCAGCCGCCTAACAATCGAACTACTTCGATAATCGGAATATTTTCAATTAGAAGTGCAATCACTAAGGAGTTCGTTAGTTAGTAGACCTACTGGGACGAAGGGGCGAGTCGTGGAAAGCCCAGGCACCAGGACTCAAAGGACGCTTTCGTACCCATGCCCAAAATTACGCACTCGGGGTGTGGATCGTGTGGTGGCCGATGACGCACAGACGCTTTGCCTGGGCTTGGAACGAGTCGTCCCTTCGTCTCCAACCAACCCTGTTGTCTAGATACTTATGAACTCCTTAATAAGATACCACGCGCGACTTTCTGAAATGATCGTTCTCGCGTGGTGCACTGCCGGCTGTCACCAACCTACCGAGAAATCTCTCCACGATTCTGATCAACGTGAAAGCCTGTGACAGCTTTTCAAGTCTTACATCGCTGACCGGTTGTTGGTAATTTACTGAATAGCCGGCCGGATAAAATTGCGGCCGGCAACATAAGAAGGAGATTGATTTGACCCGAATCGGCTACGCTTGCATCAACACAAAACTCCCCTCGCCCAATCGAACTTGCCGACTGAAGAACGCGAATCCGGACAAAATCCTTGAGCTCTCCGCGGCCAATCTCCAAGCGCTGCAGTCGATCGTAGAATGGAACGCGGCGCGAGGCATCGAGCTCTTTCGCATCTCGTCGGACGTCATCCCGTTTGGCTCTCATCCAGTCAACCGGGTCCCATGGGCGCGGATCCTCGAGCCGCAGTTTGCGCGGCTCCGTGCTTTTATCGGCGCAAAGAGGTTGCGGGTATCCATGCATCCCGGTCAGTATACGGTCCTCAACTCGCCGCGCGCCGAAGTGCTCGAAAGCAGCATCAGGGATCTCGAATACCATGCGACCCTTCTCGAAGCGCTCGGAGTCGACGAGAGCCACAAGATGGTTATTCACCTAGGCGGTGTCTACGACGATAAAGGAAACAGTTTAAAACGCTTCATCGAGACTTGCCGAGGTCTCGACCCTCGGATCAAAGCTCGGCTCGTGATCGAAAACGACGAGCGCTGCTACACGATCGCCGACGCGCTCGGCGCCTCGAAAGTGATCGGCGTGCCCGTGGTATTCGATGTCTTCCATCACTCCTGGAATCCCGCCCTCGAACAGCACTCGTTAAGATCAATTATCCAGCTCGCCGCCAAGACCTGGGGCAAGCGCGATGGCCGGGTCAAGATCCACTACTCCAACCAGTGGCCCGGAGAAGCGGCGGGGACTCACTCTAAAACGATCAGCGTGCGAAAGTTTGTTCAGTTCTATGAAACCGTCAACGATCTTGACCTGGACATTATGCTCGAGGTCAAAGACAAACAAGAGTCGGTTCTAAAGCTTCGGAAGTTTTTAGATGGGCGGCAACTCTGCGCCGCTTAGGTATCTGATCATTGCCGGCGATCGCGCCGAGTGGAACATGCCACGAGAAAAACCGTTGGATACGCGCAGCTAAGCAGGAGCTTCAAGTTGACACAATCACGACCTGGCGCCTATATCTAATGCACGTAAACACGTAACGCGGCACTGCTGTCGGTGCCTTGCTGGTTCACGAGATTGTTGATCGGGTTTAGAGATGACTGACCGCGCTGAAGCCTTCATCACCGCGATGAACACCAGGGTGCACGAGATCCTTGATCGCTGCACCCGATGCGCGAGGTGCGTCGAAGTCTGTCCGACAGCGGGACCGGCGGGGATCGACACACGCGAGCCAAGCGCGATCGTCGGCGATGTGCTCGACATTCTCCGTGGCGGAGGAGATCCGGGGAGCCGCGGCGCCCGCTGGGCGCAGACATGCACCGGCTCGGGTCGCTGTATTTCGGTCTGCGACGACGGCGTCAACCCGCGCTTTATGTTGGCGGCGACCCGCCTCAGGCTCAACGAGCGGCGGGAGACAAGTGAGCGCCACGCCATCGGCCAAGCTGGTTTCCAAAAGATGTCCGAAGCGGTGAAGGTGCTCTCACGACTGCAACTCCCCGCCGACTTACTTGCCACCCTCACGAAATCAGCACGCACCCAATCCGAAGCTGCACCGGACATCGTCATGTATCTTGGCTGCAATGTTCTCAAGACCCCCCACATCGCGCTCCTCTGCCTCGAAGTCCTGGATCGGCTCGGCGCGCGCTACAAGGTCTTTGGCGGTCCGGCGAACTGCTGCGGTGTCATTCAGTACCGGGCCGGCGACGCAAAGGCGTCCGGTCGAATCGGCGGCAACACGGTGGCCGGGTTCGCCGGCACCGGCGCATCGCAGGTGCTGACCTGGTGCCCGACGTGCAACATCCAGCTCAGCGAAATCGTCATGCCGAGCACCGAAGCAGCGTTCGGCCTCCAACATGTGATCCCCTACATCGCCGCACGCATCGAGCTTCTTCGCCCCCACTTCATCCGTCCGGTCAAAAAGCGGATCGCGCTGCACGAGCATCCAGGCGTCGCCGGTGTGACCGAAGGAGCCACAAAGATTCTCACCGCGATCCCGGGGATAGAACTGGTCGACCTCGAACAGCCCCGGGTCGGCTACATGTGCAACTCGCTCGCGCCGGTGCCGGCATATAAACGCGAGCTTCACGCACGGGAGCTGGACGCGGCGACGGCCGCTGGCGTGGATTGTCTCGTCGGGATCTATCATGCCTGTCATCGCGAGCTGTGCGCCCATGAAACCACCTCGCCTTTCAAGATCGTCAACTTTCTCGAGCTGGTCGGTGAGGCCATGGGCATCGAGAGGGTCGATCTGTTCAAACAGTGGAAAATGATGCAAGACGTCGATCGGGTGCTGGCGGAAGTCGCGAATCAGGCAACCACAACCGGGCTCGACCTGGACAGTGTCCGCGAGGTCCTGATCGCTCATATGCTGCGCGAGCAGCCTCTCCCCGTAGGTTCCCGGAGCGCAGCGGCGCCGCCGTCGGCTCCACGACACGGGTTTTTCTCCGAGTAACGGCTTCGCTGCTCCGAGCCCGGCCAGACGAAAAACCTACAAGCATTCTTGGTCGTGCAGCGCGGCAGGTTAAGCGGCAGGTTCTCGGCTCTGTGCCAAACTAGCTAGTAGTGACTCTTAAATGAAGGCATTTATTGTTCGAGATAACAAAGCGGAAATTCTCGAACAAGGGAATAGAGTCGCGCCAAGACGCAAAGCACGCCAAGTTCCGAGGGAAGA
>JAICHC010000230.1 GCA_025922795.1 Candidatus Binatia bacterium
CTCGTTCCAAGCCCAGGCAAAGCGTCTGTGCGTCATCGGCCACCACCCGATCCACGCCCCGAGTGCTTAATTTTGGGCGTGGGTGCGAAAGCGTCCTTTGAGTCCTGGTGCGTGCGCTTTCCACGACTCGCCCCTTCGTCCCAGTAGGTCTACTAACTAACGAACTCCTTGGTAACTCTAGTCTGGGATAGTTCTTTGTCCTCCATGAATTAGTCTGGCGCGGGTGATTTTTCGACCGACGTCACGAGGACTTTGTCGATGCGCTTGCCGTCCATGTCGACGATTTCGAAGCGCAAATGATTCCATTCATAGTGTTCGGTTACGGCCGGAACTCGTCCCATTTGGGTAAAAAGAAAACCGCCCAAGGTCTGGAAGGTGTCGCGCTTTTCGCCCGGTAAATTTTCCAGCTGAAAAACGTCCTTAAACTCGTCGACGGACATCATACCATCGAGCAGCCAAGAGCCGTCCTTACGTTGAACGGCTTTGGGCTGGGCCGGCATTTTACCCAGCGGCATATCGCCGGCGATCGCCTCCAACAGATCATGGTGCGTCAGCAGGCCTTCAATGCCGCCGTACTCGTCGACCACCAAGACGATATGACTACCCGACTTTTTGATGTTATCGAGCACCTGCAGGGCGGTCATGCTCCTTGGCACGAAGGCGGCCTGCTGCACGGTTGCCCTAAGATCGACACCCTTGCCCAGAAGAAGACTGGCCAGGATGTCTTTTGCTTGAACGACGCCAACGACATCGTCCAAGCTTTTCTCGCAGACCGGGAAGCGCGAATGGCCGCTATCGGTTAGCTTAGCGCGAATCTGATCGATCGTGTCATTGACGTCGAGCCAAATAATTTGCGTTCGCGGGGTCATTAGACCGCGCGCGCTCATATCGCCAAGGTGAAACACCGCTTCAACCATATCCTGCTCTGTTTCTTCGAAGACTCCCGCCTCCGTGCCTTGTCGAATCAGAGTTCGAATCTCTTCTTCGGTTACGGACGACTGTTCCTCGAAGCGCTTGCCGAAGAGCCGAAACACCAGGTCGGTAGAGGCGCCCAAGAGATCGACTACTGGAGCGAAGAGCTTTAGCAGCAAGCGCATCGGCGGCGCCATAAACATGGCGATCGGCTCGGGATGCCCCAAAGCGAGACGTTTGGGCACCAGCTCCCCGATGATGACCGAGCAGTAGGTGATAGTGAGCACAACGGCACCGAGAGCGAGCGATCGGCTGTAGGGCGCGAGGACGGGGACGGCATTCAACTGCGCGGCCAGCCACTCGGTGACGGTGCCGCCCCCGAAGGCTCCGGCGAGGATGCCGACCAGGGTGATGCCGATTTGCACCGTCGAGAGGAAAGGGTTAGGGTTTTTCGCCAGCTCCAACGCCGCCCGCGCTCTGGCTAACCCCTGATTCGCCAACTCCTGTAGGCGCGACTTGCGGGAGGTGACCACGGCGATTTCCGACATCGCGAAGATGCCGTTAGCGATCAGAAGTAGAAATATTGCGACGATTTCAAAACCTATGTTAGGCACGTTTGCTCCTAATAATCGGTCCCATCACTCACAGATTGACCAGAGACTACCGAATCGGACGGGGTTTGTCTAAACTCGCGGCGCGCTCGCCCGCCCTTAGTCCGGTCCGGCGCCGCATCCGACGACCGACTCGAATTACGATCCTGGACAAAGCCAGCGTGGTGAGAATATATTGATTGATAGATCTAACCCAATAGGAATGCGAGCGAATGCTTAAAGTCATCCCCGTGGAAGAAGCGGTAGGTTTGCCCTTGGCCCATGATATTACCGAGATTGTGCCCGGCAAGCACAAAGGGCCAGCGTTTCGTCGCGGCCATATCGTGCGCCGAGAGGACATATCCAAACTTCTCGACGTCGGCAAACGACATCTTTATGTCATCGACCTAGAAAAAGACGAATTGCACGAGGAAGACGCCGCGCGTCGGCTTGCTCAGGCTGCCGCCGGCCCGAACCTAAAATTGACAGATCCCAGCGAAGGCCGAATTAATTTGGTCGCGCAGATTCCCGGCTTGCTCAAGGTCGATACCGAGCTGCTCTATCGCTTCAATTGCTTGGGCGATCTCATGTTAGCGACCTTACCGGGCGATCGCTACGTGAAAGAGGGCACGGTGGTCGCCGGCACAAGAACGATCCCGGTGGTGGTTAAAGAACAGTTAATTCGGAAGGCCGAGGCGTTGTGCAAGGAAAAACCCATCGTCACCCTTTTGCCGATGTCGCCGAAGAAGGTGCACTTGGTCGTGACCGGCAGCGAAGTTTTTAGCGGCCGAATCAAGGACGGTTTTGGCCCGATCGTGACGCGAAAAGTTGCCGAGCTCGGATCGACGATCGAATCGGTCAAGCTGGCGCCCGATGATTCCGATGTGATCGCCGGCGATATCAACAGCGCGAAGCAGGCCGGCGCCGACCTTATTCTCGTCAGCGGCGGCATGTCGGTAGACCCGGACGACAAAACGCCGGAAGGCATCCGTCGCAGCGGCGCGAAAGTGGAAACTCACGGCTTTCCCGTATTGCCCGGCTCGATGTTTGTCATGGCCTATCTGGGTGAGATTCCCGTCCTGGGGCTTTCGGGCTGTGTGCTGCACGATCCGTTTACCGCCTTCGATGCGTTGTTGCCGCGCTTGCTTGCGGGAGAAAAGATCACGCGGGCGGACATCATGGCGATGGGTCATGGCGGCTTGCAAAAAAAGCACGATCATTAAGGCCGGATATCAGGTGCCAATATCGACTCAGCCACAAAAAACTTGCGCGAAACAGGATGGAGGTCATCGGTGGACGTACTAAAAAGCTTAAAAGAACGTTGTGATCCTAAATATGCGGCGCTGGTGGTGGTCGATGTTCAGAACGATTTCGTCAGTCCGGATGGCAGCGCCGGCAAGCGTGGCGAAGACGTGAGTGCCGCGCTGGCGATCATGTCTCCCCTGCTCCGCCTGATCGACGAAGCTCGTCGGGTGGGTCTGACGGTTGTCTATATCCGGACGACTCATAGCGAGTGGACCGATACGCCTTCATGGATCTACCGCACCTCGCAAAAAGGCGGGCTGAGCACTTGCCGCGAGGGCACCTGGGGAGCGGAATTCTACAAAGGAATTGCACCGCTGCCGACGGAGCGAGTCGTGGTGAAGCACCGCTACAGTGCCTTTATCAACACCGATCTCAACACGGTGCTCAAGGCACGCAACATCCAGAGCGTGCTGGTGTGCGGCGTTGCGACCAATGTTTGCGTCGAAACGACGGCGCGCGACGCCTACATGTTCGATTACTATGTCACGATGATCGACGACTGCTCGGCGGCCTACGAAGCGAAGTTACATCTCGGCACGCTCGATAACATGCGGCGGCATTTCGGGCTGGTCGCGTCATCGAATGAAATTATCGAGACCTGGCGCGATCTGCCGAGCAAACAAGCGGCCGGACTTTAACCCGAATGAAGCAGTGGAAAGGGAAGTGAGCGCCGGTTCGGCCCTTGCTTTTTGGATGCGCAATCCCGGTTTAAGCTCGCCGCACCGCAAAAAAAAGACCTGACAGGATTTTCCTGCCAGGTCTTTTGCATTCGGCTTGAACCAGCTATTTCATCATTTCGGCATTGATTCTTTCCAGCGCTTCGGCTGGCGGTTGGAGGTCACCCTGTGTCAATTCCGATAATGGAATATCGCACAGGGTCAGTTCTTCGGCGAACTCCTTGCGGTTCGGATTGTAGTAGATCAACCCGGTTAAAAATTTTCCCTCGGCGATCGAGGCGTGGATCGCCTGGATCGCGTCGGCTTTGTTCGTCGGATCATAGTCTTTGCCGAGCTTGTGCAAGATAATGCGCGAGCCGTCGTGCAACTCGACTTGATGATCGGTGCCCTCGTCATAATCCGCTTCGATATTTTCGTAGGGCGGGATGAAATCCAGATCATGGATCGGATCCAGATGCCCCTTGACGTACTTCAAGCTCTTGGTCGAACCTTCGTGGTTATTGAACGTCACGCACGGGCTGATGACATCCAAGATGGCGCTGCCCCGGTGCGAGAGCGCGCCTTGGACCAGCGGCGCAAGCTGCTTGCGGTCGCCGGAAAAACTCCGGGCCACGTAGGTAGCGCCGAGGGTGATGGCAAGCTCCGCCAAATCGATGGCGGGGATGTCGTTCACTTTGCCGCCTTTCATGATCGAACCCACGTCCGCGGTAGCGGAAAACTGGCCTTTGGTCAAGCCGTATACGCCATTGTTCTCGATGATGTAGGTGATGTTGATGTTACGGCGCATCATGTGGCAAAAATTGCCCAGGCCGATCGCCGAGGTATCGCCGTCGCCGGAAACGCCGATCGGCAGCAATGTGTGATTGGCCAGGTTGGCGCCGGTGGCGACCGCCGACATTCTGCCGTGGACGGCATTGAAGCCGAACGACTGGCTCAAAAAATACGCCGGTGTTTTCGATGAACAGCCGATGCCGCTCAGCTTGACGACCTTGCGCGGATCGATGCTGTTTTCGAAGAAAGCGCGCTGCACGGAAGCCGAGATCGCGTCATGGCCGCAGCCGCGGCACATGGTCGAGGGCGCGCCGTCATAGTCCTTTTCAGTTAAATTGAGTCGATTGAGTTTTGCTTCTGCCATCTGGGTTATCCTGTCCTTACGCTGTTTTTGCCGACTGGCTTGCGGCAAAAATTTGATTGACGACTTCGAGCGGCGTGGCCGGTAGACCGTTATAGATCAACACGCTGACGATCTTGGTGCCGAATTCGGGATATTCGTCTTTGATAATTGCGGCCATCTGCCCGTCGCGGTTTTGCTCGACCAGATAAATGGTATCGTGCTCGGCCAAGAAGTCTCTCACTTCACTGGTCAAGGGTAAGGCGCGGATCAGCAAATGATTGGTTTTCAGTCCGCGCGCCTTCAAACGGTCGCGCGCTTCGCGTACCGGCTCATAACTCGAGCCATAGCAGATAATGCCGGTCTTTACGCCTCGTTCCTTTTCCACAATCGGCTTCGGCACAAACTTGCGCGCCGTTTCGAACTTCTTCCGCAGGCGGTCAAGAATATATTTGTAATCGTGCTCGTCTTCCGAGTACCTGGCGTCAGCGTCGTGACCCGAACCGCGGGTAAAGTAGGACGCCATGCGGTTTTGATTCCCGGGCACGGTTCGGTACGGAATACCGTCGCCGTCTTGATCGAAATAGCGGCGGAATTTTTTCCCGGCTTTGGTCCACTCTTCGAGATCCTGGGCGTTTAGCCGTTTGCCGAGGTCGTACGGTTCCTGGTTCAATTTAAGCGGCTCGGAAGGCCACAGGTTCATACCGAGATCGAGGTCCATGGCGACGAACACCGGCGTTTGGAACCGGTCCGCGACGTCGAAACTCCGGCGCGCCAGATCAAAACATGAGTTCATGTCGTGGGGAATCAAAAGAATATGCCGGGTATCGCCGTGGGAGGCGCCGTACATGAGCGAGATGTCGGCTTGCTGGGTTCTAGTC
>JAICHC010000231.1 GCA_025922795.1 Candidatus Binatia bacterium
AAGCGCAGGCACCAGGACTCAAAGGACGCTTTCCCACCCACGCCCAAAATTAAGCACTCGGGGCGTGGATCGGGTGGTGGCCGATGACGCACAAACGCTTTGCCTGGGCTTGGAACGAGTCGTCCCTTCGTGTCCAACCAACCCCTGTTGTCTAGATACTTATGAACTCCTTAATAGTTTGCCTAGAAACCCTGAAGCCGGTTCAGCTGGAGGTTTGCATGTCCGACTCGGAGCAGTAGAAATTCGAAACTAGAAACCAGAAACTATGCATCTGTTGAACTTGCCCTTTCGCAGTGCAATAACCAAAGAAATTTGCCGAGGAGGCCTAAGATTATGGCGAGAGATATTGTGGCGATTGACGTGCATGTTCATTTGTCCGATGAGTTTACGCAAAAGGCCAAAGGCGACCGCACGGCGCAGATGGCGCGGTATTTTGGCCGTGAACGGCCGCCGGTTTCAATTGACGAAATGGCGGACCAGTATCGCGCGCGCAAGATGATGGCGGTCATCATGAACACGCGCGATGAAACCGTGACTGGTTTGACGCCGGTACCGAACGATCACGTCGCAAGCGCGGTGAAAAAACACCCGGACGTGTTTCTCGCCTTCGGCGCGATTGACCCGTGGACCGGCAAGCTCGCGCTCGACGAAATCAAACGGTGCAAGGATCTCGGCTTGCATGGCATGGGCGAGCTGAATCCCGCGCGCCAGCATTTCTTCGCCAACGACCCCCGCTTTTATCCGCTCTGGGAACAATGCGCCAAACTCAATATGCCCATTCTGTTTCACGGCGGCATGGCCGCCGCCGGCGCCGGCACTCCCGGCGGCATGGGCATCAAATTGAAGTACAGCCAGCCGATTCACCTGGATGAAGTGGCCGCAGATTTTCCGGAGCTAAAGATCATCAGCGCCCATCCGACTTGGCCATGGACGGCAGAAAGCTTGGCGATCGCCCGCCATAAAGCGAACTATTACATTGATCTCTCCGGCTGGGCGCCGAAATATTTCCCGGCAGAGCTGGTGCACAACGTCAACACCTTGCTGCAGGACAAAGCGATGTTCGGTTCGGACTGGCCGGCGATCGGCGTCGAGCGCTGGCTCGAAGAGTTCCAGCAGGTCAACATGAAACCCGAAGTGCGTAAGAAGATTATGCTCGATAACGCTGTGAAATTCTTCGGCTTAACCCTATGATACACTGGAGTGATGGAGAACGGAGTATTGGAGTGATGCGCTTTGGAGATTCAAAACCCGTTACTCCATCACTCCATTACTCCAGCTGATGTGAGCATGACTACTGAGGACGGAATCCGCTTCGTCGACACCACCATTCGCGACGGCCATCAAAGCTTGTGGGCCGAGAACATGACCACGGGGATGATGCTGCCGGTCGCTGAGTCCATGGATCGCGCCGGCTTCGAGGCCATTGAGCTGATCTCGAGCTCGCATTTGAAGAAGTGCGTGCGCGAGCTGAAGGAAGATCCCTGGGCGCGGGTAAAGCTCGTAAGGGAGCGCATCACGCGCACGCCGCTGCGCTTGAATGCCGGCCGGTTTAGCGCATTCGATATCACGCCGCGCTCGATGTACCGTTTGTTTATGGAACGGATGGCCGCCAACGGCATCCGCGAAGCGCGTATCTCCGAGGAATGGAACGAGCTCGAAGGCTGGACGTGGAAAGTTCAGGTTGCGCGCGACGTCGGCATCAATCCGGTGCCTAACATCATTTACTCGGTATCACCCAAGCACACCGACGAGTATTTCGCCGAGCGCACGCGGCAGGCCGCCTCGCTCGGCGTCAGCCGGCTTTGCCTGAAAGACCCCGGCGGGCTGCTGACACCGGAACGGGTGCAGACCCTGGTACCGATCATGTTTGCGCATGCCGGCGGCGTCCCGGTGGAGCTCCACACCCACTGCACCACTGGCCTCGGCCCGCTCTGCTGCCTCGAGGCGGTAAAACTCGGCATTCAAATCGTCAACACCGCGTTGCCGCCGTTGGCCGACGGTTCGTCGAACCCGTCGCTTTTCAATGTCGCGAGAAATCTTCGCGCGCTCGGTTATAAAACCGTCATCGACGAAGAAATCCTCAAGCCGGTATCGAGGCACTTCACCTACATCGCCAAATGTGAAGGCTTTCCGATCGGCGAGCCGGTTGAGTACGACTACTCCCAGTACCAGCACCAGGTGCCCGGCGGCATGATTTCCAACTTGCGCTTTCAACTGCGCAAGGTCGGCCTCGAGAGCAAGATCAACGAGGCTCTCGAAGAGACCATGCGCGTGCGGGCCGAGCTCGGTTACCCGATCATGGTCACGCCGCTATCCCAGTTCGTCGGCAGCCAGGCCGCGATCAACGTGATCGTCGGCGAACGTTATAAGGAAGTTACGGATCAAATTATTCAATATGCGCTCGGTTACTGGGGAAAAGAAGGCGCCGAGCTGATGGCGCCTGAGGTGAAGGCAAAGATCCTGGACCGCCCGCGCGCGAAAGAATGGGCCGAGTGGCACCCCCCCGAGCCGAGTGTCGGCGAAATTCGCAAAAAGATGAACGCCGAGAACTGCTCCGACGAGGAGCTGCTGTTGCGATGGAACCTCGACACCGACGAAATTGCAGCGATGCGCGCTGCCGGCGCGCCGCGGGAATACCTCACCTCCCGGCAACCGCTCGTCAACCTGGTAAAAGCATTGAGCCAACGCAAAGACTATCGGCAAATCGTCATACAAAAAGGCGATATGCGGGTCTCACTGCAAAGGAACTCGATATTGTCGTAAGAGCAACGCGTACCTTTCGTTAAATACTAAAACGAAACAAATGGATCGCTTCTTTTTCATTGTCGGCGCGATCATGGCGTTCCTCGCCGTGGCGCTTGGCGCTTTCGGCGCTCATGCGCTGAAGAATCGGCTCACGCCGGACATGCTCGAAATTTTCGAAGTGGGAGTGCGCTATCACATGTATCATGCGCTTGGGCTACTGGCGGTCGCCTGGGCAACCTCCCGCTGGCCTGAGAGCAACGTGACCGCCGCCGGTTGGGCCTTCATCGTCGGGATCATCATTTTCTCCGGAAGCCTATACATACTCAGCATGACCGGCATGCGCTGGTTCGGTGCGGTCACGCCGCTCGGCGGTTTAGCTTTTCTCATCGGTTGGGCGATCCTCGTCTGGTCCGTCGGCCGCTGAGAAGAGGAGATAACTGGGGTGCGGGAGAACCCATTGCTTCAGTACTCCATCACTCCACATCGCTTTGCCTTTTGCCGTCGCATCGTCTAGCCTTCTGCCATGATCGTCGGCGTTCCCAGGGAGATTAAAACCGAGGAAAACCGGGTCGCCGTTACACCCACCGGAGTCGCCGGCTTTGCCGCGCGAAATCATCGAGTCTTGATCGAAAGAGGCGCAGGCCTGGGCAGCGGCCTCAGCGACCGCGCTTACCAGAACGCTGGGGCGACGATCGTCGATACCGCCGCAGAAGTCTGGCAGCAGGCCGATATGATTATGAAAGTGAAAGAGCCTCTCGAATCTGAATTTCCGCTCATGCGCGAAGGCCTTATTCTGTTTACCTATCTGCACCTCGCGGCCAATGAACCGGTGACACGCGCGCTGATGGACCGCAAAGTTACCTCGATTGGTTACGAGACGATCCAGCTCGACGACGGCTCGCTGCCGCTGCTGGCGCCGATGAGCGAGATCGCCGGGCGACTCGCCATTCAGGTCGGCGCCTGGTGCTTACAAGCGGAAAATGGCGGTCGCGGGATTCTTCTGGGCGGCGCTTCGGGTGTCCGGCCGGCCAAAGTCGTAATACTTGGAGCGGGCATGTCCGGCACCGCCGCCTGTCAAATCGCAGCCGGCATGGGCGCCTATGTCAGCATTCTCGACATCAATCCGACCAAGCTCCGCTACGTTCACGATATTCTTGGGGCTCATGTGACAACCCTGATGTCGAACCGCGCCAATGTTGAAGAGGAAGCCGTCGATGCCGATCTGGTCGTCGGATCGGTGCTGATTCCTGGTGCTCAAGCGCCAAAACTCATCCCTCGCTCGCTGGTCAAACGCATGAAACCGGGCGCGGCGTTCGTCGATATTTCGATCGATCAGGGCGGCTGCGCCGAGACTTCCCGGCCAACCAACCACCGAGACCCCATTTACGTCGAGGAGGAAGTGGTCCACTATTGCGTGACCAACATGCCGGCCATCGTGCCGAACACTTCGACTTACGCGCTGACGAATTCGACCCTGTCGTATGGCTTAGAACTGGCAAATCGCGGAATTCCCGCCGCGCTCGTGCGCAACAAGGCGCTCGCCCGAGGGCTCAACACCTATGGCGGTAAAGTGAATCATGAGGGTGTAGCAAACGCTTTCAATCTTCCGTGGGCACCGGTGGAGAAAGTGATTCGCTCATGAGACTGGTGACCCGGGCCGATTTCGACGGACTGGTGTGCGGCGCGCTGGTCACGAAATTGGAAAAAATCGATGATTTTCTGTTCGTCGAGCCCAAATTCATGCAGGACGGGCTCGTGGAAATTCGCCAGGGCGACATCATCACCAACCTTCCTTATCATCCCAACTGCACGCTTTGGTTCGATCATCACGTCACCAACACGACACCTAATTTTCCCCAGCCGATTATGCTCGGCCAAGGCGGTTTTCGCCTCGCGCCCAGCGCGGCGCGTGTGGTTTATGAATACTACCTGGAACTCGCCCGGCAATCCGCGACAACCATCGCGGCGCATCCTGCGGCCCTAAAACCGCAGGAAATTCTATCGTTCCTCAACCTGGAGCGAATCAAATACCTGCTTCATGAGGCCGACCGGATCGACGCCGGAAAACTAGCAATGAATGACGTGCTCGATCCGCAAGGCTATGTTTTGATTTCCATGACCACGGACGGCCGCAATACCGGGGACGAGCCCTATTGGCTGAGGATCATCGATTTTTTGCGCGATACATCGTTGGAACAAACGCTCGGCGATCCCGAAGTTCAGCGCCGCTGCCAGCGCATCCGTGACGAGCAGGAAAAGCTTCGCAAGCTTTTAGTGGAACGCACGACGATGAAGGGCAATGTGATCTACTGCGATCTGCGCGGCGTCGAGGAGGTCCCCGACGGCAACCGGTTCTTGATCTTTACGCTTTTTCCGGAAGGCAATATTCAGGTCAAAGTCACCGAGGATACACAGCGGGAAAATACCACCGCAATCTCCGTCGGCTACAACATCTTTAATCCGACCTCGAAGGTGAACGTCGGCGAGCTGCTGAAAAATTACGGCGGCGGCGGCCATAAGGTCGTCGGCTCAAGCCGTGTGCCCAATGAACAAGCCGAGCAAGCGATTCGAGAAATCGTCGAAGCCGTTTGCGAGAAGCGCTAGACGCAGCGCCGCCGCCTGCTGCACCGTGCCTCGGTAGTATGAAACTCATCAAGATCGATGCCGCGCTTAAACGGCTCAAGAAATTGAATGATGAGATTCGTTACGTGGACTGTTTCGCGG
>JAICHC010000232.1 GCA_025922795.1 Candidatus Binatia bacterium
GATCCGAGTGCGGGTAAGGCAATTCGCCGTTCCAGGACACGATCTCTTTCGGCACCGTGATTTCACGCTCGACCATGTCTCTGTGGATCTCGAGATAGCCCGGCTGCTGGTTGAGCCAGATCGAGCGGATCACCTCGTCGATTTCGCCGGCTGCCCGTAGCGGATCGTTGATGACCTTGGCGGCGCAGGTCACCTCACGGTAAATGTGGAGCTGGGACTCGATCTCTCTGGCCTGATGGTGGATCAGCACACCGAGCTTGCCGCTCCTCCTCGCCGGGTCCGCCGCTGATGACGAGAATCGGCACCCGCTCCGAAAACGAGCCGGCGACCGGATTGACCATGTTGTGGCCGTCGGCGCCGTAGGTCACGCATATGGCGCCGATGCGTCCGGTCGCCCGAGCGTAGCCGTCGGCGGCGAACCCCACGCCCGGTTCATGGGAGAGCGTGATGATCTTTAGCCCCCTCATCCGGCCGAACTTGAAAAACAGATTGATAACCAAGTCTCCCGGAATGCCGAAGAGATGGGAAACACCGATTTTCTCGAGGTAGGCGACCAGGTAATCGCCTAATTTCATTTTTCGGTGCATGGCGTGCCTATCTTGATTTTTAAAATAAGAAAGTCACCAATCGCTGAATCGCTGTTAGGCTCCAATCCAGCTCTCAACCCTATGTCGCTCGGGCGCTGAGCCCTACAGTCGCGGCAATGGATAAAGCCTTGACGGCTACCCCGCAAACCTACCGACCGAATGCTATCAGGATTTTCTTGTTTTCATCGCCGGGAAAACGCACAGGCGACAAGCAATAGGCTGGAGCAACCGCACCATCGTCCTTCGCCTCCGCTAGTTCGGCGATCGCTAGCAGAAATAACCGATCCAAGGAGCGCAGGTCAAACAGATTGCCAAGCCGGGCCGAGTTAAATGCGCGCTGAGGCTGGGAAAGCACGATTCCATGAGATAAGAATCCTGAAATGGACCTTGGTCGCGCCCGAACGATGCTGTCGCGTCCGTTGGATCGCGAGAAGATCCGCGACTGACAATCCGTATGACCGTTCTTTCTGACCTCGCGCCTGCCGCCCTAGTGATCGGTCTACTGGTCGCGATCATCGCTATTCTTATTCTCGTCATCTGGTCGATCAAAAGGCACCGCAGTCCGCATCTGCGTATCGAATCGGATGATCCGATCGAGAAGCTGGTGGGCTCGCTGGCGGGCTTGTGTTTGGGCACGCCGATCGCGGGCAATAAGGTCGAAATTTTTGAGAACGGCGCGTTTTTCGATGTCCTGATCGACGAGATTGCGGCGGCTGAACGTTCGGTGCACTTTGAAACGTTTTTGTGGAAAGAAGGAGAGCTCAGCACCCGGGTCGCCGATGTTCTCTGCGGGCGCGCGCGGGCGGGCGTCACGGTGCGCGTGCTGCTCGATGCGACCGGCACGAAGAAAATGGGCGAGACGACCGAGCGGCGCCTGCGCGAGAGCGGCTGCAAAGTGACGAAATTCCACCCTAAGCGCCTGCGCAACATCGGCGTCCTCAACGAGCGCGACCACCGCAAAATCGTCGTGCTTGACGGTCGCACGGCGTTGGTGTGCGGCCACT
The DNA here is from genome assembly GCA_025922795.1 of Candidatus Binatia bacterium. Next base: position 1,592 of record JAICHC010000232.1, read on the forward strand.
GCATCGTCGACTGCTGGCTCGGCAACGGTGAGGACCGCGATCATTGGCGTGATGTTGCCGTGAGGCTGCGCGGACCCGCGGTCAACGCTGTGCAGGCTGTTTTCAGCGAGAACTGGGTCGAGGAGACCGGCGAGCTCTTCGCCGGCGACGATGTATTTCCCGCGCTCGAGCGCGCAGGCGAAGTCGTCGCGCACGTCGCTCACGCCAAGCCCGAAGGATCCGCCCCTGCGGTGAAGATCCTGCACCATGCTGTGATCTGCTGCGCGAAAAAGCGGCTCTGGATCCAGAACCCCTACTTCGTGCCGGAGCCCGAGGCGATCGATGCGTATGGTAAAGCGGTTGCCCGCGGGGTGGACGTGCGCGTGATGGTGCCATCAGCGGAAGCCTCCGACATGCCGATGGTGCAGCACGCGGCGCACCGCAATTTCGAGAAGCTCCTCGCCTGCGGCGTGCGCATCTTCGAAAACCCCAAGACCCTGTTGCATCAGAAGGTTATGACCGTCGACGGCGTCTGGTCTGCGATCGGCTCCACCAACTTCGACGACCGCGCCTTCGAGATCAACGACGAGATCACGATCGGTTTCCTCGACGCGTCGCTCGCGCGCGAGCTCGAGCTGATTTTCGAGCGTGATTTGAAGGACTGCGTCGAGATCCGACTCGAGTCCTGGTCCGGGCGAGGCGTTTTCCACAAGCTCAAGGACCACTTTTTCTATCTGTTCAACGAGCAGCTTTGATCGCTGCGTGAATTTAGAGAGTAAGTCCGCTCAAGGTTCAATAGTTCAAAAGTAAGATAAATCGACATTTCGAGAAGTCTCGAGGAGAGTAGTGTGCGCGTACCCCTGGAAAGCTGGGGGTTAGATCACCGTGATTTTTATTTTCGAAAATTGTTCACTATTGGACAGCAATCGGTTGCAAAGCCAGGGAGCATACGTTGATGCTGACCCGGTGCAGTCAATAGAAAGCATTTCTTCGTTGAGCCTGCGAGGCTTGGCATAAGGAGTAACGATCATGAGCAAAGGCAAGGACAGCAAGAAACAAGAGAAGAAGAAACCACTGAAGACCTTGATGGAAAAAAGGGCCGCGAAAAGGGCTAAGAAAGAGAACAAATCCTTTTCGCTCGTTGTTAAATGATCCGATAGAACCGGTTCAACATTCAAGGCTCAACGGTTCAACAGGATCCAGCACGATTTCCAGTTGCCAACCGCTGCGCTCCGGGCTTACGCCAGGTTCAAGAGTCTGCCCTGAGCCTGGCGAAGGGTTCAAAAGATCAAAGACCAAGTCGAGAATTCTCGACTTACCGAAACGATCTCCGAAAGCTACGGATGATTCGCCGTCGAGGCGCGCCGGGGGCATGGCTCGGTCATTCCGCAAATCCGGAACTATCAAAACAAATCCTGACACTGAATTCTCGTTGGCTGAGAGATAGGGAGAGAGAATGCAATCGACTTGCAGGCGGTCGACTCCTCCTCCTCGAAGTTCCGTTTCGGTTCTGGACCCGAAAGAGCTAGTATGACAACGGGCCATGTGAGCGGGGTTGGGTCTCCCCAGAGACGGAGGATTTTTTGAGTCAATCATCAAAACGTATTGCGTTGTGGGCGGGTTTGGCACTCGTCTTTATTGTGGTTTTTGCTGTTTTTAACCGGCAATACCGGACCCAGCCGGAAATTGCTTTTAGCGAATTTACCTCGGGCGTGGAGCGCGGCGACGTTCAAGAGGTCGTGATCCAGGGGCAGAATATTCAAGGCAAGTACAAGAACGGTGAACAGTTCAGAACTTTTGCGCCGGACGATCCGGAGCTGGTGAAGTCATTGCGCGATAAACAGGTGAAAATCGCCGCCAAGCCGCAGGATGACTCGCCATGGTACATCGTGCTGCTGCTTAACTGGTTTCCCATGCTGCTTCTGCTCGGCGTGTGGATATTTTTCATGCGCCAGATGCAGGTCGGCGGTGGTAAAGCGATGTCCTTCGGCAAGAGCCGCGCCAAGCTGCTTACGGAGAATCAACACCGCGTAACTTTCAGCGACGTCGCCGGTGTCGACGAAGCCAAGGATGATCTGCAAGAGATCATTGCGTTTCTAAAAGATCCGAAGAAATTTACGAAACTGGGCGGTAGAATTCCCAAAGGCTGTTTGCTCGTCGGAGCCCCGGGAACCGGCAAAACGTTGTTGGCCCGGGCCATCGCGGGCGAAGCCGGAGTTCCGTTTTTCAGCATCAGCGGTTCCGATTTCGTAGAAATGTTCGTCGGCGTCGGTGCCTCTCGTGTTCGCGATCTGTTCGTTCAGGGCAAGAAGAAGGCGCCTTGCATCATCTTTATCGACGAAATCGACGCCGTCGGGCGTCACCGCGGAGCCGGTTTCGGCGGCGGCAATGACGAGCGGGAACAAACGCTCAATCAACTGCTGGTGGAAATGGACGGGTTCGAGTTCAACGAAGGAGTTATTCTTATCGCCGCAACCAACCGGCCCGACGTACTGGATCCCGCGTTGCTCCGTCCGGGGCGGTTCGATCGCCATGTTGTCGTGCCCCGGCCGGACATCAAAGGGCGAGAGGGTATCCTGCAAGTGCACTCGCGCAAGGTTCCGTTGGCGGCGGACGTCGATGTGAGCGTGCTGGCGCGAGCCACGCCCGGTTTTACCGGCGCGGACTTGGAAAATCTCGTAAACGAAGCGGCTTTGTTGGCAGCTCGGAACGACCAGGAAAAGGTCAATATGCTCGACCTGGAGCTGGCCAAGGATAAGGTCATGATGGGTGCCGAGCGGCGCAGCATGATTATCAGCGACGAAGAGAAGCGCACAACGGCCTATCATGAAGCCGGGCATGCCCTGGTGGCGAAGCTACTGCCGGGCGCCGATCCGGTCTACAAAGTGACGATTATTCCCCGCGGCGTGGCATTGGGTTTAACGCAGCAATTGCCCGAGGACGAAAAGCATACCTATCCCAGGGAATATCTGCTCAATAGATTGGTGATCCTGTTCGGCGGCCGCGTCGCCGAAGAGCTCGTGCTCAAGCAAATAACAACGGGCGCAGGGAACGATATCGAGAAAGCCACAGAGCTGGCGCACCGGATGGTCTGCGAGTGGGGGATGAGCGAAAAGCTCGGGCCGATGACTTTCGGCAAAAAAGAGGAAGAGATTTTTCTGGGCCGAGATTTTACGCAGAAATCGGACTACTCCAAAACCACGGCGATCGAGATCGACGCCGAGATCAGGCGCATTATCCAGGACAGTTACCATCGGGCCAAGGACTTGTTAACCACGAATCTCGGTCTGCTCCATAAAGTTGCCGAGACGCTGCTCGAAAAAGAGGTTCTAGACGGTTCGGAGATTGATGCGATTTTCAGAGCTTTCGGCGGTAACGGCGGAGATCCGTTCGCACCATCCACTGCGACGGTTTCGTGATAAAGGCTGAGGCCCGTTAGAGCCGTCGCGGGTTCAAAAGTTCGACGGTTCAATAGTTCAACGCAATTGTCAGAACCGAACGGTTTTAGCTCCAACCGGGAGCGCGCATATCGGGCGAGTGAGGTGGCTGACCTGCCTGACCGGTGGAAGTTTGTTGCTGGATAGCGGTGCGGTAATGAGAGAAGTCGCATGGAGGGCACTAAATGAACCAGAACGCGAAACGTAATTTGCAACGCCGCAAGCGCCAAGCAAGTCGGCTTGCTAAACGAGAATATTTTAGGAGAAAGAAGGAAGTCGGCAATGTGCCAGCTGCCGGGAAGGACAAATTAAGTTATTAATGAGTTCATTGGTATGTAGACATGTGACATGGGCGGCGTGCTTCGGGTCAAGCCCTTCCGAACGCAGTCAATGGGCCTGTGCCTTGTAGGCCACCACGCCATCCTCCCCAAGGGTGCTCATTAGGGGCTCGGGCC
>JAICHC010000233.1 GCA_025922795.1 Candidatus Binatia bacterium
TGAGAAACGCCAGGTAAGAGGTGCCGACCTGAATATTCACCAGCGGATCTTTCAGGCTTCGATGGCGCTGCCACGGCTTTATTTTGCCTTCGTCGATCATTGCCTTAACCACCGCCGGCTTAACTTGCATCAAGCCTTGCGCGCCGCGCGCTGAAACAGCTTTGTGATCGAATCGACTCTCGACTTGGATGACCGCCAGAACCAGAATCGGATCCAGCGCGTTTTTTTTACTTTCCTTGAGAATTCCGCGCGCCAAATCGGCCAGTGATGCGTCGTCTAAGCTCGGATCTTGCGACACGAGCCAGGATTCAATCTTTGCCGTCTGATTTTGTTTTGCCGCACTGTCCTCCAGCTCGCTCTCACCGATCAACTGCCTTGGGCTCGCCAGTAAGACAATCAACAAGGCCGCTGGAACGATGGTGGATAGCGCGCGAATGCGGCACTGAGAACTAAACGTAGTCATTCTGGCGGCTGTCCCGCGATTCGACCCGGTGAGGCGATGATCCATTGAGGCGTTTGGGCATCAATTCGTTCTCTTTTTCGCGCGCACTTACGGTTTCCGGGCCGACCTCATTTTCTAACACTTCGGCGAATTCCCGCTCGCTCAGCCAGAGTTTATCGCCTTCAATGCCGCCTCCGGGAAACAGCCGTTCAAACTTGACCAACCAATTATTTTGCCCGCGTTGTTCGAAGCGCAGGATTTCCCCGATCTCGCCACCGCGCAACCAATGGCATCCCGATTCCGAACTTTTTTCCGCGCTCCATACCTCACCTCCGCGTGATCTAAGTTGATCTATGGCAATGGCAATTGCCGTGCCGCCGAAAGAAATCGCCAATAATAAAAGATTTTGACTGCAGGCGAGCCCGCAAAACCGGGGGGTTGCAGGAAATTTCCTGACTAAGGTGTCGGTCTTTCAGAAACGAGCAGGCATGGAAAATCGCCGAGTTTTGAGGGTTATCAGTCGATATATGCGCCGGGCCGAGCCGGCTTGGTGGGCACAGTTCGGGTCGCCTTTGCTTGACACTTCGTAAGAAAAAACGGCGGCGGCCCGCCGCATCTATCGGACCGCCGGGATCGCGACCATTCCGCCGAGCTTACTAACCTCAGATAATGGCAACCACTTGTCCCTTCGGCTAGGTGCTCTTCTTTCCCGCCGTCTCGAATTGCTTATCCTTCATCTTTTGCATCAGGTCGTCGAAAGATGATCGCGTGATCACGCGATTGAATTGTGAGCGATAGTTGTTCACTAGGCTGATATTCTCGATGACTACATCATAGATTTTCCAGTTGCCGTTTGCCTGCATGAGCTTGTAATTGACAGCGATCGGTTCGCCTTTTTTTGTGACGATTTTGGTGTCGACTTCGGCAAATTCCTTGTCCTGCTTTTCTCCGGCAACAACCACTTTTTCGCCGTTGTAACCTTCAAGGTTGGACATATAGGAGTTCTCCATCAGCTCGGTGAACAGCTTGACGAACTCACGCTGCTGGTCGGCGTTGAGGCGCTGCCACTGCGCGCCCAACGATCGCTTGGCCATCTCGGCAAAATCGAATTTAGAATAGACCACCTGTCGCAATTGATCCAAGCGCTGTTGTTTTTTCGATTCCGCTCGCAGCTGCGGGTCCTTGAGAATCGTCAAAACTTTTTCAATGGCGCCTTGAATTTGCAGAGCGGGATCGCCGGCGTGCACCGGAATAACCAACACAACCAGCAGTAGAATTGACGAGAAAGCCGGTAAAACCGCCGGCATACGCCCATGCCTTGTTTGATCAATCATGATCATGTGTTTCCTTTCCTGAATCGCAAATTGAACGCTCTATGTCGAGCTTGAGCAACCGATGTGCCAAAGGGTCACAACTTCTCAGTTACGCCGGGGTTTGTGTCATTGTGAATTCTTACCGCCGCCCGACTGAGTCGTTTTCCATACACCCCCGGAGGGGTTTTTCCACCTCCCGCGGGGCTCATTTGAAGTCGGCGAATGTAGACGAGCCCGTTACTCTGGTTCGGCAGCCTCCGCATGAATTCGCGGTGGATTTGCAGCCCACTGGGCTGAAGGCGGCGGCTTGTTCCGGGCGCCGGAGTCGATGGTGTTCTGAGATGATCTCTGGGATTTGCATTCACCGAGTAATTTTCGCAATCGATCGATCAAGGGAGGCGGACTGTCTTCTTCCGGGATCTGAAATAAATGCAAGCGTCGGCTGGCGCCCCCAACACTGATGCGACTGGAGTACACCGAGAGCGGGATCGACAACAGCAAAGGGATCGCCACCGGCAAGAGCCAGAAAAACAACGCCGGATCGAACCACGCAATAGCGGCGATCCAAACGCTCGCAAACAAAGTAGCAACGCCATGGGCGCGCAACGCTTCGACCCACGTCGTACCGCTCGCTGTGCGCTGTTGCGCGTTCCATTTAATCGGTCTTCCCAGCAATGTCAGCAGAACAAACTTGCTGTGGAGCCACATGCGCAGCGGCGCCAGCAACGTGGATAAAATAATTTCCAAGACGATGCTGGTGGCGAGACCCGCCACGCCCCCGAATCGTTTCGCCTGCCCGCGTTTCACGATCAAAAAGAAACTGAGCAGCTTGGGCAAAAACAGCAGTAGTGCCGTGGTACTGGCGAGCGCGATCGCCCACTCGGGATTCCAGCGCGGCCAGACCGGAAACAGACTCGGCTGCGATGAAAAATAATTCGGCGGTGACAAAGATTGATTGGCGAGCAGAATCGTATTGAGAATGAGAAAACCGGCCCAGATCAGCGCAGATGCATAGGCCATGACTCCCATGGCGAGAATGGCGCGATGGCCGGTCGTGAAACCGTCGCTGAGCAGCAGGCGCAAGTGTTGTAAATTACCCTGACACCAGCGCCGGTCGCGTTTGAGCTCGTCGAGCAGGTTCGGCGGCGATTCCTCGTAACTGCCCTGGGTGTTGAGCGCCAGCCACACTTCTTGTCCGGCCCGCCCCATCAGCGCAGCTTCGACGAAGTCATGACTTAAAATCTCGCCGCCCAAGGGCGCTTGGCCGGGCAGGCGAGCTAGCGCGCAATGTTGAACGAACGGTTCAATGCGGATGATTGCGTTATGGCCCCAATAGTAGCTCTCGCCGAGCTGCCAAAAATGCAAGCTAGCGCTGAACAACTCACCGTAAACGCGACTGGCGAACTGCTGCATCCGTGCGAACAGAGAATCGCCGTTGACGATGGTGGGAACCGTTTGAATGATTCCTACCTGCGGCGAGGCTTCCATCAACCGCGTCAGCCGCACCACGGCTGTGCCGGTCATCAAGCTGTCTGCATCCAAAACGATCATGTAGTCATAATGCTTGGACCAGCGGCGTAAAAAGTCGGCGATGTTGCCGCTTTTGCGCTTGATGTTGACCCGTCGTCGCCGGTAAAAAATCTTTCCAGAGCCGCTTACCGCGCGACAAAGTTTGGCCCATGCCAACTCCTCTTCGATTTGACGCCGGTGCTCGCCGGTATCGCTTAAAATGTAGAAATCGAATCCGGCCAGCTGCCCCGTATCGGCAAGCGAACGATACATAACCTCCACGCCGGCGAAACAACGACTGACTTCCTCATTGCAAATCGGCATCAGCAGGGCCGTGCGCGCGCGCAGCGGACCATCATCGTCATGGGCGACGCTCGCGTCATCGATCACCTGGCTTTTTCGCCAAAGTGCCCAGAATCCGGCGACATTGGTCCAGAACGCGAATGAAATCCAGGAAAACAATACGGCAAAGGTCGCGATGACCGCGATTTCAAGATGGTGCAGTTCGGGCCAGGGAAAGGTTCGGGCAAGCGACCAACTTGCAATACAGGTTTGCGCCACCACGAGCAGCGCTAGTAGAATTCGACGCCGTCTGGCCGTCTTGCGCCAAGGCGCAGAAAAACTCCGGCGCTTACCCGGTTGTCGAGCGGCGAGCCTGCGTCGCAGAACACGGAATAGATTACGCTCCAGAAAGCGCGGCGCCATCGACACACGCTCGATCACCGGCGTGGACACGGAGCGCGCGTTGCGCGGCATGCTTTTAGCACTGCCCAGTCTCGCGGCAAACGCCCGGAAAACGTGATCGGCCGAACCGTCAGTCGACCGAATTTCACGCCGCATAGCGCCGCCTTCGCTGACACTCGCGGAAATTGACCAGGAAAGGCAAGCGCCGTCGGGCTGCCGCACCAGTGGAGGGAGTTGGGGATTTGAATCGCTCATGACTCGAGTTGATAGCTCCAAGTTTCCGTCAGGACATCTTTGCCGTTTTGCAGAAAAGCGCGCAGCTCGACAGGCCTTCCCTTTTGCCGCTTAACTTGAAAGCTGAGGCGCCAGCCGCCGGTCACGGTGTTGCGAAATACGTTGGGTGCAACCGCCTGACCGTCCGGTGCCGTGGCGATTACGGCCTTCAGCGGAGTCGACTCCGGCAGCGACTGAATTTTTTGCCCGGCAAAATCAATCACAATCCGCTTTAGTTCTTCTTTGTCGCCAGCGCCGGTGCGTGTCGCTATGGCTCGGGCGGAACCCGATCCGATGGGCTCCTCGCTCTGAAAGGAAATTCGATAAGCGATCTCGAACGGCTGCCCAACCGGCGGCAAGCTCCGCGGCATCCAGTACGAAACTATATTGTCGTTGGTCTCCTTGCGGCTGGGAATTTCCACCAGCTTTACAAATCCTTTGCCCCAATCGCCGACAGGCGTGATCCAGGCGCTCGGACGTAACTCGTGGCGTGTCTCCAAGTCCTGGTAGTTTTGAAATCTACGATCGCGCTGCAACAGACCGAAACCCCGCGGGTTGTCGAATTCAAAATAACTGACGCGCAACTTTTCCGGGTTACCCAGCGGTCGCCAAATCCACTCGCCGCTACCGGAATGCATCAAGAGTCCGTCCGAGTCGTGCACTTCGGGGCGCCAATCTTCCACCAGGCGCGACCGTCCCTCGCCGAAAAAAAACATGCTCGTAAGCGGTGCGATGCCGAGCTCCTTTACGGCTTTGCGCTGGAACAATCTGGCGCGTACATCCACAACCGTCCGCTCGCCCGGGCGGATGAGAAATGAATAAGCACCGGTCACGCTCGGACTGTCGAGCAGCGCGTACAAATTAAGTTCCCGCGCGTCGCGTCGCGGGCGCTCCAACCAAAACTCGGTGAAGCTGGGAAATTCTTCGCCGCTCGGCAGCCCGGTGTCGATGGCCAATCCACGCGCCGATAAACCGAAGACCTGCCCTTTGGCAACCGCCCTGAAGTAGCTCGCCCCCGCAAACACGATGACGTGGTTGAATTCACTGCGCTGATTCAACGGATAGGCAATCCGGAACCCGGCGAAGCCAAGATCAGCGGGAACTTTGTCGGCGAATTTGTTTCTCCCGAAGCTGAAAAGCTGCGGCGAGTAGGCCGCGGCGCGCACCCCGTCGGCATCGATGACGTTGACCCTCACCGAGTGGTTGTAAAACAAACCCGGATGAATGAACTGTACCTGAAA
>JAICHC010000234.1 GCA_025922795.1 Candidatus Binatia bacterium
CGCGGCTATGGCCGTTCCGACAAACCCGAAACGCCGTTTAGCCTGAAGGACATGGCCGACGACGTTCTTGGCGTGTGCCGGGACGAAAACGTAACCGGAGCGATACTCGGCGGCGTCAGCGTCGGCTCGGGCATGGCTATCCTATTGGGCCTCGATCATCCCGAAATGTTCAAAGCGATCATTCTCGTCGGCGGCAGCAGCGGACCGGGCGGCTCCATCGACGAGCGAATTCACGGCTACACCAAGGTCGGCATCGAAAAGTATCACATTGCGCATCTGCGCGATTTGGTCGCGCCCGCTTTCGCCGATTCCAAACTGGGTAATTATCTGCTCAACACTTTCGTCGAGCGCGATCCGTGGCTTTCGGGAGAGTCCATCGGCCAGATTTTCCGCGCGCGCGGCGGGCTCGACATGACGCCCCGGCTGGCGACGATGAAAGTGCCGACTTTGGTAATCAACGGCGAGTACGACAATTCCCTCGCAGGCGGCCAGAAAACCGCATCTTTGATTCCGGGTGCAGTTCATAAAATCCTTCCCAACACCGGTCATGCCTGCAACCTCGAAGATCCCGCCGGTTTCGACGCACTCGTCATCGATTTCCTACGCGCCAACGATCTGATGCCCGGGTCACCGCGTTGATCAAAGCGATGAGAAACACGCCGGCCTTCGAAATCGATCTTGGCGCCATGGACGCGCAGCCGATCGCGGGCCGCGTTGATCAGGTCGGCAGCGACGGTCGGGTGCGCCCGGCGAACCAATGGCACGGCGTCAAGTCGCTGGAGAAAGCCATCGCCAATCCGGTGCCCGGACAGGACACTCACCTGCCCCGATGATCTCCGCGCCGATTTCGCTCGAAGAGCTAATCCGCGCCTCTTCCCACGCATTGGTGATCGGCGTCGGTGGCGGCGGCGATGTGGTCGGCGCTTTGGCGGCGGCGCGATTTTTAGAATTCCTCGGCCTGAACTTCACTCTCGGCGGACTCTCTTGGGAGCGCATCGTCTACGATCCCGTCCCCGGACCGCGCCAGCTCAGCGAAGTTAAAAACGTCCGCGTCCTTCATCCCTTCGCATGGATGGCGAATGAAGACAGCCAGACGGACACCGGGGTCGCGTTCGCCGAATCGCATATGGCGGCGGCAATCGTGCGGGAAGTTTTGCTGCTCGATATCAACGGTGGCGTCAGAGGCGTGGTCGATGCTTTGGAGACGGCGATGGAACGGCTCAATATCGATCTGCTCGTCGGAATCGACGTCGGCGGCGACTCATTAGCACAAGGTCACGAGGCCGGCCTGCGCAGCCCGCTGGCCGATTCGGTCATGCTCGCGGCCTTTGCGGAGTTGGAGCAGCGCGGCCGGCGCGTCGTTTGGGGTGTCTTCGGTTACGGCAGCGACGGCGAATTAAGCGCGGACGAAATCGAAAGGGCGTTGAGTAGGATCGCCGCTGCCGGCGGGCTGCTCGGCGCCTGGGGACTTACGCCCGCTATCACGGCCGAGCTCGAAAAGGTCGTCAAGACCGTGCCCACCGAGGCCAGCGCGATTCCCCTCGAGTGCTTTCGCGGCGCTTGGGGTGAGCGCGAGATTCGCAATGGCCTACGCAGAGTCAAGCTGACGCCGTTGACGACTTTGATTATTTTCATGTCGGCGGCGAAATTGTACGAAACGCTTTCGCACCCGGCGCAAGCCATAAGACGCTCGACTTCGCTCGACGAAGCCAATCGCGCGCTGCACGAACTGGGAATTTATACTGAGCTCGATTTCGAGTGCGACTACGCCAAGACCGCGAGGCCGCGGTGATCGGAAAGATTTTCGGCGACCTCGAACGCGACGCGATCATTTTGATGACTTCGCGCGGCGTGCGCGCCTTCGCGTTTTCCTATCTCGGCGTCATTTTCACCATTTATTTGAGCCAGCTTGGCTATTCCACCGTGACGATCGGCTTTGTCGTCACGACGGCCTATGCCAGCGCCGCCGTTTTGACCGCGGTATGGGGCTACCTCTCGGACCGATTCGGGCGCAAGAAGATTCTCATGCTGCTGGCCGCGCTGACGATGATCTCAAACCTGATCTATATATTTTTCAGCCATCTTATTTTCATCATCGCCGCGGTAGTCATCGCCAACGTCGGGGCAGGCGGTTCTGGCGCCGGCGGCCAGGGGGGCGGCCCGATGAGCCCGGTGGAACAGGCGCTGCTGGCGGAGAAATGCCGCCCGGAGAACCGCAACAAAGTCTTCTCGACCAACGCCTTCGTCGGCTCGATGATGGGCGCGCTCGGCGCCCTGTTGAGCGGTCTGCCGCAATATCTCCAAGAAGCCTGGGGCTGGCGACCGATCGCGTCCTACAAACCCCTATTCGTTCTGACGATCCTGTTCAGCATCGTCCTGATCTACGCCTATTCGAGAATCGAAGAGCATCACGTGCCGAAGAGGCGCGAAAACAAACCGCTGGTGACCAAAGCCAATCGCTTCGTCGTCAAAATGTCGCTGCTCGGCATGATCGACAACCTGGGCGGCGGGCTCATCAGCCCGCTGATCTCGTATTGGTTTTTTCTACGCTATGGCGTCGAGCTCAAGTCTTTGGGCTTCATGTTTTTTCTCTCCTACTTCCTCGCGGCCATGTCGTTTTTGACCGCGCCGGTCATCGCGCGGCGCATCGGAGTGGTGCGCACGATGGCGTTTTCACATGGTTTGGCGTCGCTCATCTGGCTCGTTCTTCCGTTGGCGCCGACGTTTGCGATCGCTGCCACGATGACAATTATCCGCTCGTATCTCGCCTTTATGGATAATCCGCTGCGGAGCTCGTTCATCATGGGCGTCGTCCGTCCGGAGGACCGCGGCGCCGCGGCCGGCTTCACCACTCTCTCGCGCCATGTCCCGGTCGCCATCAGCCCGACGCTTTCCCCCTATCTGATGCAGGCGTTCACACTCAATGTGCCGGTGTTTATCGGCGGCTTCTTGCAGCTCACCCATGACTGCATTTTTTATTTTCTCTTCCGCGACGTGAAGCCGCCGGAGGAACAAGGCGCAAAACCGGAGCCGGTGACCGCGTAGTCATGGGATTGCTCCGAAATTTACACCGAGACGCCAAATTGCTGATGGCCGCGCGCGGCATCCGCGCCTTTGCCTTTTCATATCTAAACGTCGTCTTTGCCATTTATCTCGACCGGCTCGGATATACGACCATCCTGATCGGCGTCATTTTCACGGTCGCCTATTTGAGCGGGGCACTGCTTACGGCGGTTTGGGGATACTTGTCCGATCGGGTGGGTCGCAGAAACATTTTGATGCTTCTCGCGGTCCTAACGATTGTCTCCAACCTCATCCTGGTCTATTTTACGGGCCTTTTTTATATCCTGGCCGCGGTGATCATCGCTAACGTCGGCGCTGGCGGATCCGGAGGCGGCGGATCGGGAGGTGGTCCCTTCAATCCTGCGGAAGAAGCACTACTGGCAGAGAAGTGTCGACCCGACAATCGCAATCAAATCTTCGCCATCAATTCGTGCGTCGGGTCGATCATGGGTTCTTTGGGAGCCCTCGCCAGCGGGCTGCCGCAGTTTCTTCAAGAGGATAGAGGCTGGACCGACGTCGATTCTTACAAGCCCCTTTTCATTTTGACCATCGCATTCAGCGTGGTGCTACTATTTGTGTATCGGGCCATAAACGAGCAATACCAGCCCCGGACAACTGAAATGAAAATGTCCAAGAGCAGCGGGGTTTTCATCACCAAGATGTCCGCATTGGCGGTCGTGGACAACTTCGGCGCCGGCATGGCGGGCGCGCTGGTGCCGTATTGGTTCTTTCTCCGCTTTGGGGTCGAGCTCAAGTCCCTCGGCATCATCTTTTTTGCCTCCTATTTTCTTGCCGCGCTGTCGTTTCTCAGCGCTCCCGTGCTCGCGCGCAAAATCGGCGTGGTGAAAACCATGGCGTTCTCTCATGCCCTGGCATCAATGATTTATCTGGTCCTGCCATTGGCGCCGACGTTGAGCTTGGCGGCGGCGCTGCTCGTGTTTCGCTCCTTCTTTGCCTATATGGACAACCCGCTGCGCGCCTCGTTTACCATGGCCATGGTCAAATCCGAGGAACGCGGTTCGGCCGCCGGCGTGACCAGTCTGGCGCGCGTCGTGCCTTTTGGCATCAGCCCGACGATCTCCACCTATTTAATGCAGAGCGTTTCGCTTACTCTTCCCTTGTTCATCGGCGGCGGGTTACAATTGATCAACGACGTGGCATTTTATTTGATGTTTCGTCACGTCCAGCCACCCGAAGAGTTAGCAGAGAAATCGAACAGTCGTAAAGCAGCAGTCAGCGGATGAAGAGATCGACAGAGCAAACTGGCGCCGTATCGTTCATGCACCGGATCGCCGAGCAGCGCATACTCGAAGCCCAGCGGGCCGGCGCCTTCGATAATCTCCCGAGTAAGGGCAAGCCGCTCGAACTGGAAGATCTCAGCTGGGTCCCGGATGACTTGCGGATCGGCTACATGGTGCTCAAGAATGCCAACGTGCTGCCGCCGGAAGCCGAACTGCTCAAGGACATTCACACGATCGAAGATCTGCTCAAGCACGTCGAAGACGAAGGTGAGCGGCTCGCGCTCGCCAAGAGCATTCAGTGGAAAATGATCCGGCTCGATATGCTCAAGCGCCGCTCGCTGGATACCAGCGCCTTGCGCAGCTACGGCCGCAAGTTGGTGGCAAGATTTCACGTCAAATAACAGGTTGGTTTTAACTTTTGCCTTGCCCGAACTTCCGTGGTAGAGAATCTTTACTTTCAGGCTTTGCCATTTCTGCACCGCATCAAATCAGAAAGGAGCCTTCTATGGCGGAAGAAAATTCTCCGATAAGGATCAAGAAAATCGGCCACGTGGTGCTGAGCGTCAGCGACATCGAGCGCAGCACGAAGTTCTGGACAGACGTCATGGGTTTCAAATTTTCCGATAAGAACGAGAACGGCATGGTGTTCTTCCGAAACGCCACGGACCATCATTCCGTCGCATTGATTCAAGCGACGGAAAAGAACAAGCTTCCCGAACGCGGCCAAGTAGGTTTCGACCACATGGCCTTGGAGGTCGCCACCGTCTCGGAGCTATTCAAAATCCGCGAGTTTTTGAAGTCCAAAGGCGTGACGATTTTCTACGAGGGAAGGCGCGGACCGGGGGGCAATCCCGGACTGGAATTTTACGATCCCGATGGCTTCAAGATCGAGATTTATGCCTCTATGGATCAGGTCGGCACCGATGGCCGCAGCCGCCCGTCCAGTGAGTGGAAGCGCGCCACGACGTTGGAAGAAGCGGTTGAGAATCCTCTGCCCGGCGCCGAGTATCACTGAGCCGTAGCTAGCGGAAATGGAATCCGGGTTTTGTACAAGGGGCGGGTTTGAAACCCCGCCCCTTTACCTCTTTATGGCAGCCGTCGGTCCTAGCTCGCTTCGCCGCGCAAAATCTTTTCCAGCTC
>JAICHC010000235.1 GCA_025922795.1 Candidatus Binatia bacterium
AGCGCGCGTATGGACGGTCATTTTGTAACAATTATGCTCGACATCTTCCTCGAGCATACACGCAATTGGCGCCTGGTCGGGCGCGACCAAACTGACGTACGAGGCCAAACGGGTTTCAAAATCGCGCAGGGCTTTTTCGTCCTTTAATGTCTCTTCGGTGAAACCATCCTCCAATAACAAAGCATCGATCACCGTGCGGTTTTTTCTCTTGCGCGAGAGCAAAGTCATCAGCTTATCCCAGCGCACGATCTTTTTGACATAGCTTTGTAACGGCTGGCCGACGATCCCATTGCCGTTATTGGCAGCTCGCAGCCGCATGTCCTCGGTGCCGAGCTCGATCAGGTGGTCTTCGAGCATCTGCTCGTCTTTCAAGTAACGCTCCTGTTTGCCGCGCTTGACTTTGAACAGCGGCGGCTGGGCAATAAACAGGTGGCCTTTCTCGACCAGATCGGGCATCTGCCGATAAAAGAATGTGAGCAGCAAGGTGCGAATATGCGAACCGTCGACATCAGCGTCGGTCATGATGATGATCGAATGGTAGCGCAGCTTGGCGGCATCGTAGTCTTCTTTCACGCCGGTGCCCAAAGCCGTGATCATCAAACGAATTTCCTGGGACGAGAGCATTTTATCGAAGCGCGCCTTTTCGACGTTGAGAATTTTTCCTTTGAGCGGCAAAATCGCCTGATTGCGCCGGTCGCGGCCCTGCTTGGCCGAACCGCCGGCTGAATCGCCCTCGACGAGATAAAGCTCGCTCAACGCCGGATCGCGCTCCTGGCAATCAGCGAGCTTTCCCGGCAGCGCGCCCGAATCCAAGGCGCCCTTGCGCCGCGCCAAATCTTTGGCCTTTCGCGTCGCCTCGCGTACGCGAGCCGCTTCGACGCCCTTGGCGACGATTTTTTTTGCTTCACTCGGGCGCTCGTTCAGATAACTCGCGAACTTTTCGTTGACCAGCGTCTCGACAATGCCTTTGACTTCGCTGTTGCCGAGCTTGGTCTTTGTTTGTCCTTCGAATTGCGGCTCGGGAACTTTAACGCTGATCACCGCGGTCAGCCCCTCGCGAACGTCTTCGCCCTGCAGATTCTCGTCGTCCTTTTTGAGCAAGCCGCTGCTCAAAGCATAGTTATTGATCGTCCGCGTCAAAGCCGAGCGAAACCCGATCAAGTGCGTGCCGCCTTCGATGGTATTGATGTTGTTAGCAAACGAAAAGACGCTTTCCGAATAACCGTCGTTCCACTGCATGGCGATTTCGACCCCGACGCCGTCACGCTCGCCTTCAAAATGAACGACTTTTGCATGGATCGCCGTCTTAGCGCGGTTGAGATGCTCAACAAAGGACATCAAACCGCCCTTATAGAGAAATTCGTGTTTTTTTTGTGTGCGCTCGTCCGCGATGGTGATCTTGACGCCGCGATTGAGAAACGCCAACTCACGCAGTCGCTGTGACAGAATATCGAAGCTATAATCCGTCGTCTCAAAGATCTTGGCATCCGGTTTGAATGTGACCCGCGTGCCGCGTTCCTTCGATTTGCCGACTTCTTTGAGGCTTTCCTGCGGCTCGCCGCGCTTGTAACTTTGCTGGTAAACCTTGCCGTCGCGTTTGACTTCGATTTCCAAAGTTTCCGACAATGCGTTGACGACCGAAACACCGACACCGTGCAAGCCGCCGGAAACTTTGTAAGACGCCTTATCGAACTTGCCGCCGGCGTGCAGCTTTGTCAGCACGACTTCCGCAGCAGAAATGTTTTCGGTCGGATGAATATCGACCGGAATACCGCGGCCGTTGTCGATGACGGTAACACTGTTATCGATATGAATGGTGACTTCGATCGAGTCGCAATGGCCGGCAAGCGCTTCATCGATTGAGTTATCGACGACTTCGTAGACGAGATGATGCAAACCTCGCTCGTTGGTATCGCCGATGTACATTCCTGGACGTTTTCTAACAGCTTCCAGGCCTTCCAAAACTTTTATGTTGTCGGCTTTGTAATCCGATTGTTGCGGCGTATTCGCTTGAGCCATTTTTACCTAGTGCTAACTTAAACTTTTTGCTGTAAATTTCCGGGGTTAGAAAGATTTATCACCGACTTAGATAGTACCTGAAACAGGCCGAAATGTAAAGCGCCAAGTTTTTGTTAAGTAGCGGAAATAACAGTGAAAATTTTATGATTTTGGGGCGTTGGCAGAAACTCTGCAGCAAAGCCGTTTTTGGCCGCTCGAAACGCGGTTGACAGCTTCGCGCCTCTAGGCGAAAAGAATTGCGTGCAGACTCTCTCAGCCGCGTTCAAGTACTTAACTCTTTGGCATTTCTTTGCCGCCATTCCCCCGAGTTTTGAGGTTATCGGCAGCGCCGCGAAATATTTCCCTGTAGTCGGTTTGGTTCTCGGCCTGATGCTAGCGCTCGCGAACTATCTCCTTGCGCCGCATCTCCATTCAGAAATCCTCAGCCTCACACTGATTGGGTTTTTGATTGTTCTCACCGGCGGGCGCCATCTTGAAGGCCTGAAGCAAACCTTTGGCGCGTTCGGCGCGAGAACGCCGGGCGCTGAGGGCCATGCGTACGAAAGTCTTGCTGTTGCCGCAATTGTGTTTGTAATTCTATTAAAAACCTCCGCCGTCGAGAGCATCGATGAAAAAGTGACATTGAGCTTGCTACTCGCGCCGCTTTTGGCGCGCTGGTCGCTTGTGACCTTCCTTTACGGTGATCACTCTCAATTTGACGAAATTCCAAAGCTCATCGCCGAGCAGGTGACCTTTTCGCAACTATTAGCCTGCACTGCGGCGACGCTCGCTCTGAGCGTTTACTTTCTCGGTCGCAAGGGGCTTTGGATCGCGTTCATCGTTTCACTTTTTGCTTTGTTGACACGAACTTTGCTGCATAGACGCTTCGGCGTGCTCACCTATGCCAGTTTGGGCGCCGTCGTCGAACTCGGTGAAGCGCTTAGCCTCATCTTGCTCGCGACGCTCTAATAAAAACAATCTGATTCTGGGTGATGGAAGTCTTAAAACCCATTTCTGCGGTCATTCCGGTGTTCCTGTTAATCGCTGCCGGATTTTTGTTTGCTCATTGGAAAAAGATTAGCCTGACATCCGTGACGGAAATCATCGTCTACTTGGGTACGCCCTGCTTGGTGTTCGGTTCGCTGGCGAGCAAGCCGCTTTATGTCGCCGACATCGCTGTCTTGTTCAGCGGCATCGCGATCATGTTTGCCGCGGTAGGCTTGCTGGTTTGCCTCTATTTCTCGGTTTTTCGTCTTAGCTCGCGCGGCTTTGCGCTCCCGGCTCTGTTCATGAATGCCGGCAATATGGGTATTCCTCTGGCGTTGTTCGCCTTTGGTCAGGCGGGTTTCCAACGAGCGACGTTGATGTTCGTGATCCTCACGTTCCTACAATACTCGCTAGGAATTTATATTTTGAATGGCCGCGGCAATTGGGCGGAAATCTTTCGTCTGCCGCTGATCTATGCCGCGTTGACTGGACTTGCGGTCAACCAGGCGCAAATTCAAATACCGGAAGTTCTCATGCAGTCGATCACCATGCTCGGGCAGGCAACGATTCCGATCATGCTGGTCACGCTCGGTTATCGTCTCTACCAATTCGAATCGCTGCAGTGGGGCCATGCCGTCGGCGGCGCGCTCGTCCGCATCGCCGGCGGTTTCGCTGCGGCCCATATTGCCGTTTACTTGATCGGAGCAGAGGGCGTGAACCGCCAAGTTTTGTTGCTCTACGGCTCGCTTCCAGCCGCAGTCATCAATTTCGTTTTCACCGAAAAATATCGCCAGGATCCAAGCTTGGCGGCATCGATCGTCGTGATCAGCACGTTTTTGTCGATTTTTACGGTGCCGGTCGTGATCTGGTTGGTTTCGTAGGGGCAAAAGGAGCACATAACAGCGGGTCCGAGTTTGGCTGCTCACCCTATCTATTCTTCTTGTCAGGAGAAGGCCCGAGGCGCTCGACGAAACGATCGATCATCTGGCACAACGGCGGAGGGGACCTTGACAGTTTCGAACGCGCGTTATAGTTTCCGCCTACATAATTTTCATCGCTCTGGGATCGTACGGAAGTCCGGTGCAAACCCGGCGCGGTCCCGCCACTGTGATGGCGACGAAAGCCGCACGAAGTCACTATGAGCCTTTGGCTCACGGGAAGGCGCGGCGAGTAGAATAAAGCCTAAGCCAGGAGACCTGCCCAGAACGATACGACCGGCCTCTCCGGAGAAGAGAGAATGGTGTTGCCGTTTCCCCATTCATTGAGGCCGTGGATCGAGACCGATGAGATTGGCCTCATTCTTTATTCTATCCCTGATTTTGCACACCGGCGCCTTGCTCCATCCGGTTTTTTTTCGTGACCCGTGGGAAGAACCATTCTTTCCGGTGACAATTCTGCTATCGGAGCCCTTGCCGACGAACGCGACCAAGGGCGGCAGCGGCGAAAGAGCATCAGCACCTCCCAAATCAAATGTCAGGTCAAAGCCTGCGGCGACGGCACCGCCGGTCGCCAAGCTTGCGCCTGAGTTCACAGCTGCGCCGAGCCGGCCGCAGCGGCAAGCGATCGCCGCTGAACCGATGACGACGGCGAGCGAAAGCGCTGTCGCGGTCGCTAACATTTCTCAATTCTCGGACATGGGAAGCGCGACCATCGGCGATTCAGTCTTCTCGGCCGAATCGATCGGAGTTGATCTATTTGGCAATGATAGGGAAAACGATAGTCGGGGAGACTTCGGATCGGCATACGGACAAGAAAGCGGGCAAAGCCATTCGCCGGGTGCAGTTATCACTCAAGCCCGCTACAGCAAAACGCCTGTGCCGCTCTACCCGGAAAGTGCCCGGCGCGACGGGCGTGAGGGCCGGGTTCTTTTGCGCGTCTTAGTTGACGACCAGGGGCGCGCGAAAACCGTAGAAGTAAACACGAGTTCTGGCGAGGAGGTGTTGGATCGAGCCGCCGCCGAAGCGATCAAGCGTTGGCGCTTTCATCCGGCTCGCTATGGCGACCAAGCGATCGAGAGCTGGATTCGCATTCCGATCGAATTCCGCCTCGCCAGTGCGAACCCTTGACGAGCAGTCAAAGGAGGTAAGAAAGCTAAATTATTGACCACAGACGGATGTAGGGAAAGGGGTGACTCTCCCTCGCACTTCCCACCGCCGATGGTGGGGTAGCGGCGCGGGGGGCCAGAATTCCCCTGCTGCCCCGCAACTGTAGGAGCTACGAAGGCCGCATCAAGCCACTGCTCAGACCGATTTGCGAATTTAGGCTTTTGAATTTGGGTTCAATCCAAAATCGAAAATCTAAAATCCAAATCGGCGCCGGCGGGAAGGCGCGGTAAGTAGGTTTGAAGCTCAAGCCAGGAGACCTATCCGTTCTGCCCCAACCTCCCCTTTCGCGGGAAAAGGAGATCACCATGAAAGTTTTTTTTTACTCATTTTTGATTCTGCTGTTTTCGTG
>JAICHC010000236.1 GCA_025922795.1 Candidatus Binatia bacterium
AAACTCGGCAGCGATATAATCACGTGCGAGATCGATTCCAGACGTCCCGACGCCCCTGCCGGTAAGCTTCTCCGAGGCCAAATATTTCGCGTGCTTCGCGAGATCATGTGCAATGGTCGGGGTTGAGACCTGAGGCGCCGGCTCCAGAGTCCAGCCGGTTAACGCCGCCGCGATCGTCCCGGCGAGCGCTAGGCCGACGAGCGTCGTCCGCAGATACAATGGCATGCGTGATTTTGTTGTCATCTGACGAACTTACTCTAGCATGTTTGCGCGGGCTGGTTGAAGGTAGCGCCGTCACGCGCGCGCGTCCAATGTGAGGCTTATGCTGAGTTTTTGCGGCGTTCGTTTGCAGGTGCTATAAATGCGACGGATGTTGATCTTACAAATGGAGAGCAAGGATGGCTAATTCCGTGGTTGTCTATACTCAGCCGGGTTGAGGCCCGTGCCACAAAGAGGTGGAGTTTCTATCTCAAAAGGGCGTCGCTTTCGTCGAAAAAAATGTCCGCGCCGACAAGGCGGCATTGCAAGAGTTGCTCGATCTCGGCTTCCAGTCGACGCCGGTAACCATCATCGACGGCGAATCGGTGGTGGGCTTCGACCAAGACAAGATCGTCAAGCTCTTGGGATTGTGAAATGCAGTAGAAGGCATACGGGCTTTGCAGGGGCATGGCCCGTTGCCGTCAATTCCCACTGCCCGGCGACCCCGAAGCTGCCGGCCCGCCGTAGCCGATAAGTTTGGTCGCCACATCACCGGCTCGAGAGAAACGACGCGAATCTTCGAGAACCGCGCACTTCTGCCGCAAGTCTCTGAGCAAATCCTTCCTACTCCCACTCGGAAGTCACGTAGGCGATGAAGTTAGCGAGGGTTGCGGCCGATCATCGAGGAGACTTTGACGATCGAGCCGCTCTTTGCTTCGCTCAAACCAAGAAAGCGGACTTGAGGCGGCCTTCGTGAGGCGATACAAGATCCAGGACGAGGGAGGATCGGCCGATGGACGTATTGAGCATTACTGGTTATTTACGCAGGACCCCGCATGTCGTGGCGGAGCACAAGGGTTTTTTCGCCAGGGAAAATCTCGAAGTGAGATTTCACGAAACCACCTACGCGCCGGATCACAATCGCGGCATGGCGGAGGGGCGCTGGGATTTTACCCTGAGCAGCGCGGATACGATGATCGCCCGGACGACCGCCGACGGCGTCGACTACATGCTATTCATGCAGGCCGAGGAGGGTTTGAGCGCCTATCTGGTTGGCCAGCCCGGAATCGATGCGATTGAACAATTGCGCGGTAAATTATTGGCCGGCGATCCCGGTGATTCCAATCTCGATCTTATCCGCAAGAAGATTCTGCGCACCCATGGCATGGAGGACAGCGAGTATAATATCGAAATCATCGGCAGCTCGCCGGTGCGTTTGCAGGCGTTTCTCGAGCGCCGCGTCGCCGCGGCGATGCTGACGCCGCCGGCTTCGGATAAGGCACTGGCTGCCGGCGGAGTGCTGCTCGCGAATTCGGAAGATTACGTGCCTGGTTGGCCGCTCACTTGCGGTTGGACTTTGCGCCGCTGGCTGCTCGATCATCGCGAGCGGGTCGTCCGTTTCATCCGCGCGTGGGCCGCGGCCACCGATTGGCTGCTTCTGCCTGGAAACCGGGAAGAAACTGTCGCGCTGATGATGGACAAGGAAAAGCTCACGCGCAACGCGGCTGAGGACGCATACTGCAAAGTCGTGCCAAAGGCGAGGATTAACCCGGAGGCATTAACCAGGGTGATCGCTCTCCGTAAAGAGATGGGCGTCTATAAGCCGCCCTTCGACCCGCCCGAGCGATTTTATGACGCGAGTTATTGGTCCGAGGCAACCGGACTGCCGGCACACTAGCTCACTGGCTTATGAGCGAGCGCAGCAGCATATTGACGAGGCTCAGGACAATAGCGCCGAAAAATGCCGAGAAAAAATTCGCAACGTGGAAGCCCGGAACCATGGCTGCGGCCAGCTGCAGCATGAAGGCATTGATGATTAGCCAGAAAAGCCCAAGAGTGAGCAGAGTCAGGGGCAAGGTGATGATCTTGAGCAGAAGCCCGAGCGTCGCATTGATAAGGCCGATTGCGATGGGCGCGACGAGCGCGCTGCCCAACCCTTCGACTTCGATGCCGGGAAAGAGGAAAGCAACGATCAGCAAACTGCCCGCGCTGATGAACCAATGAATCAGCAGATCGCCCATGAGTATCTAAGCTAGCAAAGTGTCCGTGGTGAGACAATCGCGTCGCGCGAGTCTTGCGCAGGAATTTGCAGAATGTAAGTATTGGACCAGTTCCACCTCTCATGAAAAAGGAGGACGCCATGTCGAAGCAGGAATTAGAGCAAGTCGCTCGCGGGCTGGTGGCCCAAGGCAAGGGAGTACTCGCCGCCGACGAGAGCATGGGCACGATTAAACGACGGTTCGATAGTATCAAAATTGAATCCAACGAAGACAACAGGCGGGCTTACCGCGATATGCTTTTCACTACCAAGGGGATCGAGGAGGCGATCAGCGGCGTCATCCTGTTCGATGAGACTATCCGGACTAAGTCGAACGACGGCACGCCATTTCCCCAGCTGCTCGCTAAAAAGGGCATCCTGCCGGGCATCAAAGTCGACAAAGGGCCGGTGGAGATTCCATTTTTTCCCGGGGAGACGGTCACGGAAGGCTTGGACGGATTGCGTGCGCGCATCAAAGAATACAAAGAGCTTGGGGCGAAATTCGCCAAGTGGCGCGCAGTGATTACAATCGGCGACGGCATTCCCACGTACACCTGTTTGTCGGCCAACGCCGAAGCGCTGGCGCGTTACGCCGCGATCTGTCAGGAGGGCGGGATCGTGCCGATCGTTGAACCGGAAGTTTTGCTCGATGGCAACCATAGTATTGAACGCAGCCAGGAAGTGACCGAACACACTCTCAAGGTCACCTTCACGGCGCTTTATTTGCATCGAATCCACTTCGAAGGAATGATTCTCAAGCCCAGCATGGTGGTTTCCGGCAAGGACAATCCCAGACAAGCCGGAATTGCTGAAGTGGCTGAACGCACCATCCAGTGCTTAAAGCGCACGGTTCCGGCGGCGGTCCCGGGCATTGCCTTCCTATCCGGTGGACAAAGCGCCGTGAGCGCGACTGAACATCTCAACGCCATGAACCAAATGGGTCCGCTGCCTTGGCAGGTAAGTTTTTCTTATGCGCGCGCGCTGCAGGATCCGGCGCTCAAGGCATGGAAGGGCGAGTCGGCTAACATTGCCGCGGCGCAAAAGATTTTTTATCACCGGGCCAAGATGAACAGCGCCGCTAGATCGGGAAGCTACAACAAACAGATGGAGGCGGCTGCGTAGCTCGTGCCAGCTTTTCGCGGCAACCATGATCCGACATAGCGGCGGGTGTCATTGCGGTCGAGTGCGCTTCGAGATCACGGCGCCGGCCGAGATCGAAGTCGGCGAGTGCAACTGTTCGATCTGCACCAAGAGCGGGTTTCTCCATCTGATCGTCCCTAAGTCTCGCTTCGAGTTAATTCACGGCGAGGAAGAACTGACGACTTACACGTTCAACACTAGAGTTGCCAAACATCTGTTTTGCAAGGTTTGCGGCGTCAAATCGTTTTACATCCCGCGTTCCAATCCCGACGGCTACAGCGTCAATGCGCGCTGCTTGGATCCGGGCACGGTCAAGCGGATCCGCGTCAATCAATTCGACGGCGTGAACTGGGAGGACCATGCGGCCGAGCTGGCGGAACTTTCCAAATAGTCGCGGCCCTGTCGTGTTGCTGGCGAGCATGCGACATTTATAACCGTTCGCGTGATTTGACAGCTTGTGCGAAACGAATTTACAGACTAAAGTTCTTCGCTTAAGAGATTAAAGGTTCAGGAGGTTGCCATGACTTACGATCTGATTATCCGGGGCGGGCGCGTTGTCGACGGCTCGGGTTTGCCTTCCTATGTCGCTGATGTCGGTATTAAGGACGGAAAAATAGCTGAAATCGGGCGCTTGAAAGACGCGGCGGCACGGACCATCGACGCCTCCGGCTTGGCGGTGTCGCCCGGCTTTATCGATCATCACACGCACTTGGATGCACAAATGCTCTGGGACCCCTACGGTACCTGCGAGCCCCAGCATGGTATTACCTCGGTGGTGATGGGTAACTGCGGTCTGTCTTTGGCGCCGCGCAGATCGGGTACCGAAGATGCGATCGTCAAGAGCTTCGTGCGGGTGGAAGCGATGCCGCGCATCGCCTTGGAGCAGGGCGTCAAGTGGAATTGGCACAGTTACGGCGAATACCTCGACAACTTCGAGGGAAAGGTCGGTATCAATGTCGGCGGGCTTGTCGGCCATATCGCGGTGCGCCATGACGCCATGGGCGAAGAAGCAGTCGAGCGCAGCGCAACCGGCGCGGAAGTGCAAAAAATGCGCGGCCTGGTGTTGGACGCCATGGAAGGCGGCGCGCTCGGGATGTCAACCAACCGAAACGATCGTCACATGCGCGAGGACGGCAAGCCTGTGGCCAGCCGCTTGGCGGACGACGAAGAATTTTTTGCCCTGTGTGATGTCCTAGCTGAGCGCAATGCCGGCGTGATCGAAACCATTCTCGGCCGCAACAAGATCGAGCATTTCAAGTGGTACCACGAGTTGGCCAAGAGGACGCAGCGGCCGATTCTCTGGCAAAGCCTGCAGCACCGTTGGGCCGAGCCCAACCTGTGGCGTGAACAGCTGGATGCCGTCGAGCCGATCTTCAAGGCCGGCTATCAAGCCTACGGCTTGTCGCACACGGTGCCGCTGGTACGCCATTTTACTCTTAAAGACTGCCAAATCTTCGACGAGTTCCCAACCTGGAAGAATTTGATGTTTCTTCCGGTGGAAGTGCGCAAGCAGGCCTTCGCCGATGCTGAAACGCGAAAGAAACTGCTGGCAGAGCTGAACGATTCGCGGCCGACCAACTTCCATAAACGTTGGGACATTCCCAAGGTCGAAAAAACATTCAGGCCAGAAAACCAAAAATACACCGGTAAGACGATTGCCGAGTTGGCCGAGATGCGTAATCAAGCGCCGTTGGATGCATTCCTCGATCTCGCGCTGGAAGAAAATCTCGAAACGATTTTTTGGAACGCCAACAACGGCGGCGATTGGAATGCCATGGGTGAGATCTTGCGAAGCCCGTACGTTCTCATTGGCACCTCGGACGCCGGAGCTCACGTGCTGTTTGGCGCCGACTTCGGTTACGGCACGATTCTGCTCGGCTTGTGGGTGCGGGAGCGCCAGGTCATGACGCTTGAGCAGGCCATCCATAAATTGACTTTTCACCCCGCCTCGATCTTCGGATTGCAGGACCGCGGTTTGTTGCGCTCCGGCTACGCCGCCGATATCGCCGTCTTCGATCCCAAAACGGTTCACGCTGAAGAACCCGAATGGGCCAATGAT
>JAICHC010000237.1 GCA_025922795.1 Candidatus Binatia bacterium
AACCGGTTCACGCAGAAAGCTCAAGAAGCAATCAGTGCAGCGCAAACCAAGGCTGCTTCTTATGGCCATCAACAACTTGACGTCGAACATCTGCTGGCATCGCTGCTCGAGCAGGAAGGCGGCCTAGCAAGTTCAATCCTCGGCAAACTTTCGATCCATATGGACGGGCTCAAGCGGCGCATCGAACATGAGCTTGAGCGCATGCCCAAGGTTTCACAGCCCGCGGGCGCGGCAAATCAGATCTACATAACCAGCCGTTTGAATGGCTTTCTGGCGCACGCCGACGAGGAAGCCCGGAAACTCAAAGACGAATACATTTCCATAGAACATATCCTGCTGGCGATGACCGACGACTCAGGCGCAGCCGGACGCATCTTCAAGGAATTTGGCATCACCCGCGAACAGTTGGCCCGTGCGCTCAAAGAGATCCGCGGCAATCAGCGGGTAACGTCACAGAATCCAGAAGCTACCTATGAAGCTCTCGGAAAATACGGCCGCGACTTCACCCAACTTGCCGCGCAAGGAAAGCTTGATCCGGTAATCGGCCGGGATGAAGAAATAAGGCGTGTCGTTCAGGTACTGTCGCGTCGGAGCAAAAACAATCCGGTGCTTATTGGTGATCCCGGCGTCGGCAAGACCGCGATTGTCGAGGGGCTGGCGCAGCGGGTGGTGCGCGGCGACGTGCCGGAGAGTCTCAAAAACAAGCGGGTCATTGCATTGGACATGGGCGCGCTGATTGCCGGAGCAAAATACCGCGGCGAATTTGAAGAGCGCCTCAAAGCCGTGCTCAAAGAGGTGCAGGAATCGCACGGAGAGATCGTTCTTTTCATCGACGAGCTGCACACGGTGGTGGGCGCGGGAGCCGCCGAAGGCGCCATGGATGCCTCCAATCTGCTAAAACCGTTGCTGGCTCGCGGTGAGCTTCACTGCATCGGCGCCACAACGTTGGATGAGTACCGAAAACACGTGGAAAAAGATCGAGCGCTCGAGCGCCGCTTTCAGCCGGTCTTGGTTGAGGAGCCGAACGTCGAGGACACGATCTCGATCCTCCGTGGCCTTCGCGAGCGCTATGAGCTCCATCACGGCGTGCGCATCAAAGATGCCGCGCTCGTCACCGCAGCGGTGCTCTCGCACCGCTACATTACCGATCGGTTTTTGCCCGACAAGGCGATCGACCTTGTCGATGAGGCGGCTGCCAAGCTCCGCACCGAGATCGAATCGATGCCGACCGAGCTCGACGAAGTTTCTCGCCGCGTCATGCAGCTCGAAATCGAGCGGGAAGCACTGCGCAAAGAGAGCGATGCAGCCTCACGCGATCGCCTGAAAAAATTGGAAAATGAGCTGGCAGACCTTCAAGCCGAGCAACAACAACTTCGCGCGCGCTGGGAGCTGGAGAAGCAGGCCGTTGCTCGCGTTCGCGGCATCAAAGAACAGATTGAAAAAACCAGATTGGACATGGAGCAAGCCGAGCGCCAGTACGATCTCAATCGTGTCGCCGAACTTAAATACGGTAAGCTGGCGCAGCTCGAGCGGCAATTGGCCGACGAAGAGAAAAGACTTAAAGAACAGGGAAACATGCAGCTGATCAAGGAGGAAGTCGACGAGGACGACATTGCGGCCGTGGTCGCGCGCTGGACGGGTATTCCGGTTGCGAAACTTCTCGAAGGCGAGAAGGAAAAGCTGCTCCAGCTTGGCGAGCACCTGCACAAGCGCGTGGTCGGCCAAGACGAAGCGGTGGAAGCGGTTGCCGACGCGGTGATCCGCGCGCGCTCGGGACTCAAGGATCCCAACCGGCCAATCGGGTCGTTTATTTTTCTCGGACCCACCGGTGTCGGCAAGACGGAATTGGCCCGCGCTTTGGCCGAGTTCTTATTTGATAACGAGGCCAATATGGTGCGCATCGACATGTCCGAATACCAGGAGCGTCATACGGTGGCGCGTCTGATCGGCGCGCCGCCCGGCTATGTAGGCTACGATGAAGGCGGCCAATTGACGGAAGCAGTGCGACGGCGGCCGTATTCGGTAATTCTATTCGACGAGATCGAGAAAGCGCATACCGATGTCTTTAACGTCTTGCTGCAAATCCTCGATGACGGCCGCTTGACTGACGGTCATGGTCGCACCGTAGACTTCAAAAACACGGTGGTGATCATGACTTCCAACGTCGGCAGCCAACTGATCCTCGCCTATCGCGGCGGCGATGATCCGGAGTCCTTCCAGCAAATGAGGAGTGAGGTGCTCAGTGCGCTGCGTCAGCAGTTCCGGCCGGAGTTTCTCAATCGCGTCGACGAAATTGTCGTGTTCCACAGCCTCTCGCGCGAGCATTTAAAAGAGATCGTGGAGATTCAGCTCGAGCGGCTGCGGGCGCGTCTCACCGAGCGTCATATTACGCTTCAGCTGACGGAGCCGGCGCGCGAACATCTGGCGGCCGTCGGTTATGATCCCAGCTATGGCGCGCGACCGTTGAAAAGAGTGATCCAGAAAGAGCTGGAAACTCCCTTGGGCCGTTCATTACTGAAGGGCGATATCAAAGACGGCCAAACGGTAATCGTGGACTATGACCGAGCGAGAAGCGGACTGACGTTCAGCGCTCAAGGGTCAACCGAAACGGCAAAGGCCGCTAACGGCGATTCAAGAGCAAGCGCTTCGGCGGCGTAGCAGATGTTTGAGCGGCGGAGAATCGCGAATGCAAGAATTTCCCGATTGACAGCGTTCATAAATGCGACCTCTGCCGATACCCAAGATGGTCGTCCGCACGTAGTTTCTGTTGGATTTGATATCGACGGGGACAGGATTGTGTTTACGACGTCCACGAGTCGTGAAGGCTCGCGCAGCCGCTATTCTTTCGAGATTCCAGAATGAAAGCGCCGCCCGTGCGCAGTCATGAACCCGCGTCGAGGGACGATCAACCCAGGTAATAAATCAGACCAAGGCCGCAAACACGAGCACGATGATCAGCAGCGCGTCCGGCTCGATAAAGCTAATCCGCTGCTCGGCATGATAAAGCTGCCCCATCACGGTGATCGCGATGACCAGAATCGCGGCAAAACACGTGACGACGTGCGCCTGCGACGCCACTGCCATGAGCGAGCCGTCATAGGCGAGATCTATCGGCGCTAACAGAAGCAGGTTAAACGCTATGCTACCAAAGACGTTGCCGACCACGAGTGGGAATGCGCGCCATGCGAACCGCGGTGAGCCCGGCAACAAGCTCAGGGAGCGTCGTGGAAAATGGCAGGAAGACCGTCCCAAAAAAAGTGTTGCCCGAGCCCGGTCAGCTCGGCCAGTCGGTCGGCGGAGCGCGCGAGTATGGGCGCCGCAACGAAGATCAGGCCCGCGGACATCAGGTAAGTAACCGATCAGCGGCTTGCGCACAGCTGCCCCTACACTGACGCGTTTCGCTTCCTGGCCCGCCTGCTTTGCCGCAAACTGCTGGTCAAAGAAGACGAGTCGCAGGCCCAGGAAGTATGCTCCGACGACGAACCAAAGCCCGATGCCCCACTCCGCCGACACTCACGTTGAGCCGATCCGGGATGAACACGGCGATACCCGTGATGGCCAGCAAGGTCATGGCCATCGTCCCTGAAAGCGCGTGCGCCGCCGCCCGCGACAGCATTCGCCCCCGCGATGGCTGCAGCATGTCAAGACCGGCCAGGACCAGCATCTTCATGAGCGCCGCGCCCAACAAATCTCCTAGTGTTGCGCAGTTTATAGTCATCTTGATACGAGGCATCGGTTTGCGGTTTGATTATTTCCAACGTTCTGTCCTTTTATGGGTCGGGTACCGCTCCACTTGCGCAGGGAATCAATTCCCAATCTTCGCAAGACAGCAACGGAGATTTGGATCGAAACGACGCTGATAGAATGAGGTTAAAAATCCCTCATCACCGCACCCATGAGTCGGTTCAGGACATCTAAGATAAATATGGCAAGTGCTTCGACGCAAGAGAACACCCAACGCCCCAAAGTGATCATTGTCGGCGGCGGCTTCGGCGGTCTCTATGCGGCCAAAGCATTGTCGAATGAACCTGTCGAAGTCACACTAATCGATCGTAAGAACCATCACACTTTCCAGCCGTTGCTTTACCAAGTCGCCTTGGCCGTGCTCGCGCCCGGCGAAATCGCTTCACCCTTGCGTCATGTCTTGCGTAAGGCTCGCAACGTTCAAGTCCTTTTGGCTGATGTTGTGGGATTCGACACCGCCGGCAGTCGCGTGAAGCTCAGCGGCGGGGCGCAACTTGACTACGATTATCTAATCGTTGCCGCCGGAGCACGCCATGCGTACTTTGGTCATGACGAATGGGAAGCGGACGCGCCGGGGCTCAAAACCTTGGAGGATGCGGTGGACATTCGCCGCCGGTTGTTGCTCGCTTTCGAGAAGGCGGAACGCGACGCGCTCTTAACCGGCAGGCAAAGACCGCCGACCTTCGCCGTGATCGGCGGCGGCCCCACGGGCGTGGAGCTGGCGGGCGCAATTGCCGACCTCGCGCGAATGACCCTGGCAAAAGATTTCAAAGCGATCGACACGACAAAAGCGCACGTCCGGCTTTATGAAGGCGCGCCCCGCATTCTAGGCACGTTTTCGGAAACCTCCTCCCGGCGCGCTGAGCAGCAACTAAAGGAGCTTGGAGTCGAGGTTTGCACCCACAGCATGGTGACAGCGGTTGAGCCCGGGCGGATTAAAGTCGCGGACCAGTGGATCGTAACAGATGTCACTGTGTGGGCCACGGGAGTCGCTGCGTCGCCACTCGGTAAGGAACTTGGCGCGGAAGTCGATCGCGCCGGACGGGTACCCATCGAACAGGACTTGAGCCTTGGCGGCCGTCGCGAGGTCTTTGTGATCGGCGACATGTCGGCTCTCACGGACGTGAACGGCACCCGGGTTCCGGGTCTGGCCGCGGCCGCGACACAGCAGGGAAAGACAGCGGCGGCGAATATTCTGCGCGACCTGCGCGGCCAAACACGTCTCGCGTTCAAATACGACGACCGGGGAACTATGGCAACCATCGGATACCAGCGCGCCGTGGCGGAATTCGGAAGCCGGAAGTTGCACGGATCAGTCGCCTGGCTTCTTTGGTCGGTCGTTCACGTCTTTCTGCTCATCGGCTTTCGCAGTCGTGTAGCGGTGATGACCCAATGGATATGGGCGTACTTGACACGCCGGGGAAGCAGCCCGCTCATTACCGAATATCAAACGAAAGACTCTGGTACGAAGCAAACGGAATAAGCGTCATCCGGGCATAACCGTACTTGGCCCGTCGATGGCTGCTACCCCCTCCCCCGCTGCTTGAGGAAATCACAAGTGAAGAAAATATCGGCGACCAGAAAAAATGGCTTGTGCGTTGTGTGGCGCTCAGGGATTTCGAGGCCGATAATCAGGAGACACCTGATTGGATCAGTTCCGAAAATATTTTATCAGATTGTGGGCATGCAT
>JAICHC010000238.1 GCA_025922795.1 Candidatus Binatia bacterium
CGGCTCGCCGCCTTACGCGTTTTACTCGAAGAGCGAATGGGCGTGCCAGTCCAATTGAGCGATCCCTTCCGGGCTTTTAGCGTCAATCGAGGCATCAATCGTGATTATCTCGTCGAAACCGCGCCCTACTTTGCGGTCGGGGCAGGCTTGTCGATTCGGCGACCCGACGACCGATGATTCGCATCAATCTTCTCCCGATCAAACAGCTTCAGGCCGAGGTCACGCGCCGGCGTGAGATTATCGTCGCTTCGGCTGTGTTGGGCTCCTTGCTGGTCGTGCTGCTCGGCACCTATCTGTATCAATGGTCTCAGCTCTTACACCTGGAAAGCGAGCTTGCGGGGCTGCGCTCCGAGCTCCAGGCGCTTAACACCAAAGTCAAGGAAGTTGGCGAGCTGCAGATAAAGATCAAGGACCTGCGCGGCAAGCAGAAGATCATCGAGGAGCTGAACGGCAAAAAGTCCGGGCCGGTACTCGTGATGGCCAGTCTCTCACGCGCGACTCCGGCCAGTCTGTGGCTGACCGACCTGCGAGAAAGCGCGGGCAATGTGACGATGAATGGCTTCTCCGTCGATAACGAGACCGTGGCGGATTTCATGAGGTCGCTCGCCGCCTCGAAACACTTCAGCAACATCGAGCTGATCGAAACCGTCGAAGGGCCGCGGGCTACATCTTCGCTAAAGAAATTTTCGATTAAAACCCGGGTCATTTACCGGGCCCCAACCGTCGAGCCGGCCAAGGCCAAGACCCAAGGAGCTTCCAAGACAAACAAAGGGAACAACGGTTGAACGAATTACTCGATAATCTCCTCGAGCGACCGGCGAGTCATAAGATCGGCATCCTGGCGGTGACGATTATCTTAGTTACGGCGCTCTATTATAGCTTTTTGCATGTCCCGCAGGCAGATGCATTGGCCAAATTGGCCGACAGTGTGGAAATCGCCCGCAACGAGAAAATGATCAAGACGCAGAAGTCGCTCAACCTCATGCGCTTGCGCAAGGATCTTCAGCAGCTCGACGCGGAACTCAAAACCGCGTTTGCGCAGCTCCCTGACAAAAGAGAAATCGCCGAGCTGCTCAGCGGCATTTCGGCAAAAGCCCAGGAAATGGGCCTCGATGTGTTGCTGTTTAGACCGCGGCCCGAAACGTATCAGGATTTTTACGCGGAAGTGCCGGTCGATATCACGGTCAAGGGCAATTTTCACAACACCGTGAGTTTTTTCGACGAAGTCGGGAGATTAAGCCGGCTAATCAACATCGACAACATTGGTTTTAAGAATCCGACGATCAACGGCGAGAAGGTCATGTTGGAGACGACCAGTGTTGCGACCGCCTATCGTTTTCTGGACGAAGTCGAACGAAAGAAGATCGCCGAGGAAAAAGCCAAAGCCGCAAAGGCGAGGCGCTGATGCGAACATGAGCAAACATCGACCGATCTCGCTGGTGACCGTGATCGCCTGGGTGGCGCTTCTCGCGGCAAGTGCTTTCTCTGCCGAGGAAGCCATTCGCACACCATCGGATCAGATGAAGGACGCAGTCAACAAGCTCGGCAAGGCGCCGGCGACAATCGGAAAATCACTGCAAGATTTGAGCGACTCGGTAAAAGAAAAACTCCGGGAAAGTTTTGGCAGCGACGCCAAGGCGGACGCGAAAGCTGAGCCGGTGGACCTAACGCTGCCGAAAAAAACGCCGGTATCGCGGGTTGCGCCGGTGGACATTCGCAAGAACGGAAGCCGCGACCCATTTCAACCGATGACCTTGCGGACAAAAGCAAACCGGCCGACGCGAGAGAACTTGTCGCCGCTGGAGCGATTGGAGCTCAGCCAGCTGAAGCTGGTCGGCATCGTCTGGGACACCAAGGATCCGAGAGCTATGGTGGAGGATAACGCGGGGCTTGGATATGTGATCAAAATCGGCACTCCGATCGGCAGTCACGACGGCAAAGTAAAGGCGATACACCAGGCCGAAGTTGTGGTGGAAGAGTTCTACTCCGATGATTACGGCGCGCGGAAAAGGCGCGAAGTTCCCATCAAACTATCGACGGACTAAGGGCGCAGAAGAAGGACGGGAATATCTTGATGGAATGTCGTCAATCGCGACTCGAGAGAATCATCGCAAGCATGCATCGCGGAATACCGCTGGTCGCTTTGGCAGCCGTGATAGGAGCGTCCGGCTGTTCGCTCACGGGCGAGGAGCCGCGGAAAACTCCGACGCAACCGGCTGCGCCGACGCCGGTCGCGCCGAAGTCGGCCCCCAGCAAGGCAGCGAGCTCATCGGATCATGCCTTGCAGGAGGTTGTCCTCCGCGAAGAACGAGGGCAGACCACTTTGTTGGTGAAGTTTGCCCAGCCGGTAACTCAGTACCGTCATTTCACGCTACCCCAACCGGCACGGATTGTCGTGGATATCCTCGAGGCCGATAAAGTGACCGCCAGCGCCGACAGCTATCGGATCGATACCAACTGGGTATCGGCATTGAGGCTAAACGCGAGCGACAATAATTTGCGTATCATTGCCGAACTCTCAGCCGCGACCGTGCCACCCTACACGATTACTCCGGAAAACGGCGGGCTTAAAATTGTTGTAGGCGCGGTCGATCCTAATGTGAGTGCGAAGAGAGACGCCATATTGGTCAAAGGCGGCAAGCGGGTCGATTACAGAGCCAACGAGACATCTCAGTCCGCCGGCGAAATGAAATCGGAAATGGTCGCGGGGGCAGCGCCGGCCAAGAAGTACATCGGCCAGAAAATCTCTCTGGAATTTAAAGACGCGGATATCAAGAACGTCTTTCGTCTCCTGGCGGAGGTAAGTGGCAAGAATATTATCGTCACCGATGACGTCAACAGAAAAGTAACAATTCGTCTCACCGAGGTGCCCTGGGACCAAGCGATGGAACTGCTCATCGACACCCATGGACTCGGTAAAGATGAAGTGGGAAACGTGATCCGCATCTCGACGGCGGAGCGACTGAAATCCGAGAGAGACGCGCTCCTGGCGGCGAAGAACGCCCAAGACGATCTCGAGCCGCTGCAAACGGCATATTTCACGTTAAATTATGCTACCGCCAAAGAGCTCGAGCCGAAGGCGAAGCCGCTTTTGAGCAAACGGGGCAATATCACGAGTGACGACCGAAGCAACACGCTTATGATCAGGGATATCAAGAAGTCGCTTGACGATGTCACGACGCTGATCTCCAAGCTCGACACCCGCACCCCGCAGGTTCTTATCGAATCGAATTTGATCGAGACCACGCCGTCCTTCGCGAGAGCCCTAGGAATGGAAATTGACTCCGTATTTAACGGGCGCATAATTGCGAGTTCAAGATTTTTGGCCGGCAACCCATTTTCCGGAAGTCCCAATACAACTGCACCTCCTTTCCCGGTTCCGTCGACTGGTTTTAAATTCGGTTATCTGACGAATAATATCAACGCATTCCTGACAGCCGCAGAGAACGAAGGCAACGTCAAGATTATCTCCCGGCCCTCGGTGGTCACGCTGAACAACATTCCCTCTACGATCAGGAGCCAAAGAATTCTACGCATCGCACTGCCTAGTTCGACGAATATTGCCAGTGGCAGTGGAGCGGCGGCGGGGACAGCCGTTGCAACGGAAAAGGTGCCGGTCGGTATCGAACTGAGCGTGAAGCCGCAAGTTTCCAGTGATGGATTTGTTTTGATGAACATAAAGGTAAAATCGAGCTCCATTGCCAATTCCCCGACAGTGTCCGGCGGCACGGTGGGTGTTGTCCCGTTTGACGAGCTGAATCGTGAAGCTGAGGCGAACGTGCTCGTGAGAGATGGAGAAACGATCGTCATCGGCGGCATCCTGAAGGATACCGCCCAAGAGTCCGATAGCGGGGTTCCCTATCTCAAGGATATTCCTGTCTTTGGCTGGTTGTTCAAGAATCATCGTTGGCAAAAAGATTTCGAAGAGCTGGTCGTGTTTATCACGCCGCGAATCGCCAATGCCGGTTCCGAAAATCTGCCGAGCGCCGATCAACTCTGGCGCGAGCAGATGAAGAAGACGCAGGGTGAACAGGCGGCCGCTGCGCCAGCCAACCCCTAGGCTGCTGTAATTTCCTAACAAATAAGATACGCTACGCGCATGTTGCGCTATTTCACCGCCGGTGAATCGCACGGCCCCTGTTTGACGATGATTGTCGACGGCGTGCCGGCAGGATTCCCCGTCGACGTAAACAAAATCAATCACGACCTTTGGCGTCGCCAGCAGGGCTACGGTCGCGGCGGCCGCATGCTGATCGAGAAGGACGAAGCCCAAGTGCGCTCGGGTATCCGCTGGGGTGAAACCATCGGTTCGCCGGTTGCGTTGGGGATC
The DNA here is from genome assembly GCA_025922795.1 of Candidatus Binatia bacterium. Next base: position 4,331 of record JAICHC010000238.1, read on the forward strand.
GAGAATCGCGACTGGAAGAACTGGACAAAGAAGATGTCCGCTCTGCCAGAGGATCGGGACGACAAGATCGCCGTGACCAAACCCCGTCCGGGCCACGCTGATTTGAACGGTGTGCTCAAGTACGACCGCGTCGACGTTCGCGATATTCTCGAGCGCGCCAGCGCGCGCGAGACCGTTGCCCGAACGGCGGTCGGTTCTTTTGCCAAACAACTGCTCGCGCCTTTCGGTATTCGCGTTATGGGTTATATTCGCTCGATCGGCGGCATTGCCGCCGACCTGAAGGGGCTCAGCTTCGACGAGATTTACAAGCGTTCCGAGGAGTCACCGGTGCGCACGGCCGACGGCGCGGCCGAAGAGAAGATGATCGCTTTGATCGAAGAGTGCAAAAAGGAAGGCAATACGCTCGGCGGTATCTTTGAAGTCGTCGCTTTGGGACTGCCGCCGGGTCTCGGCAGCCATACCCAGTGGGACCGTAAGCTCGATGGCCGCTTGGCCCAGGCGCTGGTGAGCATCCAGGCGATGAAGGGGGTCGAGATTGGCTTGGGTTTTGAAATGGCGCGGCGCCGCGGCTCCCAGGTGCACGATGAAATTTTTTTCGATCCTAACAAGATGGTCAGCGAAGGAACGCCGCGCATCGTGCCGACCGGCTTTTATCGCGGCAGCAACAATTCGGGCGGTACCGAAGGCGGCATGACCAACGGCGCGCCATTGGTCGCGCGGGTCGCCATGAAGCCGATTTCGACTTTGATGAGCCCGCTGCAGTCGGTGGATTTGCGCTCCAAGCAGCCGACCGACGCTTCCGTCGAACGCTCTGACGTGTGCGCCGCACCGGCCGCGGCGGTCGTGGGCGAATCGGTCGTGGCGTTTGAGATCGCCAAGGCATTCCTAGAGAAATTCGGTGGCGATTCTCTGAGAGAGATCAAGCGCAACTACCAAAGCTATCTCGAGCAGATAAAAGGCTACTAGGCTAGCTAGCGGGCTGCTGAAAAAAACTCATATGCTGGACTCGCTAGAATTCGTGATCGTGTGACGTGTTCGTGCTCGGGCGGGTTTCGCGGTCACGTTTCACGGGGGCAATCCCGGCTGCTGCGCCTCGCCTCTGC
>JAICHC010000239.1 GCA_025922795.1 Candidatus Binatia bacterium
CTTGCCGTGATCGGGTCGTCGGTGATATAGGGCAGAACCGTAAAACCTTCTGTGACCAGAGTTTTGGCGGCTTTAAGTGTAGCGGGGACGTCAGGAAAGAGCGTTCTGTCGTCGCCGATCACCTCCAGTTTGACCAACTTCCCAACTCCCGCCTCGCGCGCGAGACGACAGGTGCGCACGGCATCATCGGCGTTATAGCAGCCCGCCGTGTTCGGCAAAATAGTAAACTTTTTCGGATCGAGGTAATCAAGGAGATTTTCTTTTTTTGGATCGGTGATATTGACCCGACGAACCGCAACAGTGACGATCTCGGCACCCGAAACTTCGATTGCCCGTCGGGTCTCTTCAAAATTTTTATACTTCCCAGTTCCGACAATGAGGCGGGAGCGATATTTCGTTCCCGCGATATCAAGAAAGTCTTCCATTACTATCCTCCGCCAACGAAATGAACAATTTCCAGGATATCACCTTCCGCCAGCATCGTTGCACCGTAAGCATCGCGCGGAACGATATCGCGATTGCGTTCGACAACGACCCGCGCCGGGCGTAATTGTAACTGCTCGAGCAACCCCCCGAGATTCAGCCCGGTGGCTATTTCTTTGTCTTCTCCGTTAATCTTGATTTTCATTGTAAATAAAAAAACCGCATCCACAGCGGCCACTGGGTAGCCAGGGAATACGGTTTCAAGTAGGTCCCGCTAACTTTCTCACACCCGGGACTTTGACTTTCACGCTTCCCTACGCCGGTGCGACCCGGATCAGGTTCGAAGGGTTACCTGCTAATGTCAGGCTCTCAGTCCACCTGGGCGGACACCCCTAGCATAGGGAGCACCCTTAGCAGAGCTCAATGACCAAGTCAAATTCGCGCCGACGCTGTTCGATGCGTCACTTCACTGTGGTCGTAGCTTGAGCGCTACTCAGGTAATCAATATCTTGGAGATGCGCGGCGCATCGCCTAGCATACAGCCGAATCGCTTGCGACCGATCCTCCAAAGATCTTCGATTGTGCTGGTTTTACCCCGTCGGTCGTTCAATAGTGGGTTGTCGAACCGGCTGCTAAGTTCGTCGGCGGTGCGTAGAACGATCCAGCCACCGCAGCAGGTTTGATAGAGGGTATGAGACCTCCGAAAATGCTCCAGCTAGGGTGCGACGATTGCCACTTCCAGCGTGCCGACCCCGTCTATTTCGCCCTCCACCTTATCGCCGGGCTTGAGAAACACCGGCGGCACGCGCGCAAAACCGACGCCGGAGGGGGTGCCCGTGCTGATGATGTCGCCAGCCTCTAAGGTCAGGCCGGCGGACAGGGTTTCGATGATTGTCGGAATATCAAAGATCATGTCGCGAGTATTGCCGTCCTGCATCACTTCGCCATTCACTCGACAGATCAGCCGAACCTGCTGAGGGTCAGGCAGCGCGCTCTTGTGCACGATCCACGGGCCCAGGGGACAAAACGTATCGAGGGATTTTCCTTTGTACCACTGGCCATGCTGGCGCTGCAGCTCGCGCGCGGTCATGTCGAGACACACTGTATACCCGAATACGTGCTCGTAAGCTTTGTCTTTCGGAATATCGCGGCCTTTTTTACCGATGACCACGGCCAGCTCGACCTCCCAATCGAGCTTGGTCGTGCATTTATGATTGATGACCTTGCCGAGATGGCCGATCACCGAAGTGGCTGGCTTGGTAAAAAACACCGGCCATTCGGGGTACTTGATTTCCAATTCGCGGGCGCGTGCGCCTTCGTCGACATGCTCGCGGTAGTTGATTCCCAGCATGACGCAATTTTTTTTCGGTTGGGGGATTGGCGAGATCATTTTAGCTTGGTGGGGCTTCACGAGCGCCCCCACGCTTATAAGCTTCTTTTGCTCATCGGCATTTTTACTGGCAACGTATTTTTCCGCTTTGCGGGCAACTCGCAATGCACTGCCGCCGCCGTCGATTAAAGCCTGCATGCTGGCCAGAAATGGCGCGTTGCCTCCTTTGAGATAACGCCGGTTGACCTCGGCGAGATCGATGATGTGCTCCTGCGGCCCCATCAAACCGAGCCGTTGTTGGTTTTTCCACGAGTAGGTAACAAATCGCATGGATGCCTCCGAAAAGGGTTTATTGATATCCAAATTCCGGTTTCAACAGTTTACACGCAGTTAGCGACGGCGCACTTTATTCGCTACTCGGCTCCAATGCGGCGGTGCGCAGTTGCCAGGCAACGATATCCGCGGCCGGCTCATGCAATCTATTTTTTTCAGCGACAGCTATCGGAGGGGGGGCGGAATGTCAAGCTGAAATCAGCCCGTGTCCCAGGTTTTGGGCCGGAGGCAATTAGATTGCACCTCTTCCTGGCAGCCGCAGCACCGCCGTGGGATCTCCCCAGACGCGAAAGTGATTTGCCAGGCGAATTCAGCAGTGCTAGTTTTGGCCCATGAACGCGCGCCGAAGAAAAGACAACCGCGTCGCCATGCGCGAAGGCGATCGCATTCTAATAAACAAGGGGATCTCGAAGAAGGTAATGATCATTGCCCGGACTGAGATTCCGCATTCAACAGAAAAGATTTTCGTTACCAAGTCCGGCGGAAAATACACCATTGGCCTCAAAGTGTGGAGGTCGGATTATACCTGGAATGAAAAGAACCAGATGTGGGTGCCGAAGCACTGATAAGATTGTCTTGTTATCGGCAGATTCCCTCAAACCGACTAGCACGGAATAGTGCAAGCTTATTCTCTCCTCATGAAACGTGACCTAAAAAGTGTTCTAGCAGATCTAAAGGCCGGCCGGGGCCCGCAGCTCCTGCTGGTTTTTGGCGACGAATTGCAGGTGGCGGAGAGCTGTCGAGCCATACTCAATCAGCTGGTGCCGGCAGAACACCGTGGATTTAACCTCGAGCGTTTTGACGGGCGCGCCGCGAGCTGGGAGCAAATCGAATCTTCCCTGATGACCCCACCTTTTTTTCACGGAAGAAAGCTACTGTGGGTTGAAAACGCTCCATATTTTTATTCGCGCGAGCAAAAAGGTGAGCTCAGCGAGAGCATTCTCGAGCTTTGGCGCGACGGCAAGAGAGAAGACGCTGCAAAGCTGGTGCTCGACTTGTTGGTACTCGAAGGCTGGAGTCAAGAACAGTGGAATAGTCTTGATGGCACATCCATACGGCCGTTCTTAAATCTATTCGGCGCCGGTAGCGGCGAAGATCAAGACACTGCCGAGGCGTTGTTAGCTTTCTGCAAGACTGAGCCTGTAGATCTTGGCAATCGCAAAAGGGCCGAAGCACATCGCCTCGCCACCCTCTTGGACCAGGGGCTTCCAGACTGGAGTTTTCTCTTGTTAACGGCGGTCCAAGTCGATCGCCGAACGCGCCTGTTTAAGCGCTTCGAAGAGCTTGGCGCGCTGCTCTATCTTAGTTTGGAGCGCGACCGCACCGGTAGAATCAGTCGTGAAAGTTTGTTGGAGTTTGTCAGCCAGCGGTTGCGCCAGGCGGGAAAGAACGTGGAACCGCAGGCGCGGGAAAAGATCCTGGCCAGAGCCGGCGACGATCTGCGCGGCGTTCAGCAGGAGCTGGAGAAATTGCTGCTGTTCATCGGCGAACGATCGACCCTACGCTCCGAGGACGTGGAACTCATGTTCGCCGACCAAGGCGAAGGATGGATCTTTGATCTCACCCGGGCTCTTGGCGACCGCGACGCCGCAGCTGCGCTCGCGCACTTGGCACGGTTAATCGCTCAGGGAGAGCACCCATTAAAAATCCTAGCCACTGTTGCCGCCGAAGTGAGACGGCTGCTTTCGGCGCGTCAGCTCTTGACTGGAGACATGGCGAAATTCTGGCGCCGGGGCATGACTTACCAGCAATTTCAACAAAGCGTGTTGAAGCAAGATCGATCGATGCTCGGACGTAACCCCTACGCGGATTTCATGTGCTTGCAGCGGGCCGAGCGCTTTTCGTTGGCTGAGTTGCGGTCTTTTATGGAGCGCCTCTTGGAAGCCGATTTGCGGCTGAAGTCGAGCGGCGCCCAGCCGCGCATCGTCTTGGAGCAACTATTTCTCCAGATGTGTCTTGGGCTGCGCAGGCGGCGTTTGGCTTCGGAGAGCGTAACCGCATGAAGCGGGCGGCGATTGCTGGAATTTTCTTTCTGAGCTTTATCCCGTTTGCTCGTATTGAGGGCGCGGAGATGATTGTCCAAACGTGCTTCAGCCCGCAGGGGAAATGTTCGCTTTACATTCTCCGCGAAATAGAATCGGCCAAGCACGAATTGCTGGTCGCCGTCTATGCTTTTACCAGTGCTGAATTGGCTGGGGCTTTGGTCCAAGCTAAAAAGCGCGGAGTCACTGTTCAGGTCGTCGTTGACCGGGAATTCGACCGAACAAACGAAAATTCCAAAGCCCGATTTCTCGATGCTCAACGAGTTCCGGTGCGACGCATCTCAGCAGTCCCATTACTCATGCAGGATAAAGAACCGGGGCTGATGCACCAGAAGTTTGCTGTCATTGACCGGCGGCTGGTTTTCACGGGCTCTTACAACTGGACCCATTCGGCGGACACTCGAAATGATGAAAATCTTCTCATGTTTCATAATGCCAGTCGCTTAGCCGAGGAATATCGTAAGGCTTTTTTGCAGTTGTGGAAGCGCAAATCCTAATGCGATCTCCGGCCGGGATCATTTTTGCTATTTTGGGAGCATTTCTGCTGGGTTTTGCCAGTCAGTTGCTTTATCAGCGATGGCATGCGGCAGAAACCGGTCGGCAAAAACCGGATGCGGTTGCTCAAACCACCAACTCGGACAGCGCCGAAACGCAGACTTTCCGGGTGAGTTTCGCGCCCCTGCCGGACACGGCACCGACCGAGCACAAGGGCGCGGCGCTCGCTGCGGTAGTGGTTGCCCGCGATATCGAAAAGATCCGTTCTTTGACGGGTCAACAAGCCCGCATCCGTGGGAGGGTTTTTCGCGTCGGTCATTCGGCCAAGAGCAACACCTATTTTCTCGATTTCGGGCCATCACGCGAGGCGCTCACCGCGGTCATTTTCAATTCGGCAACGGAACTTTTCGAAAACAACAAGCAATCGCCGAAACAGTTTGAGAATCGTGAGGTGGAGATTGTGGGTTTCATCAAAGATCATCCGCAATACGGTCTGGAAGTGATTTTAGAGGATCCTCAACAGATTAAGATCGTCGACTGATGTGCCAGCAGCAACCAGGAGAGTGGCCATAACGGTGTGCGCCCAACCCGTGGCGATACTCAATGGCCGGTATCTGCCTAGCCTGCCAAGACAAAATCCGCCGGGAAGCGCGAGTGAGTAAGCCCGGACGAGCGCCGATGCCAAGCGCGTTCTCACCCATCACGGCGTCCCTCCAAAGCAAAGGTAAACCCGCGTGGGACGATAACTCCGCTCGTTCACGCCGAACCATGGCCTGAATCGGCGAAAAACTGGCTTGCGAAAAACCA
>JAICHC010000240.1 GCA_025922795.1 Candidatus Binatia bacterium
AGGCATTCACGGTGCACGGCTCTGTGATGATGTTTCTTTTCGCGATCCCGGTTTTTGAGGCGATCGCGGTCATCTTTCTGCCGCAGATGCTCGGTGGGCGCGACCTGCCGTTTCCGCGCTTGTCGGCCTTCGGCTTTTGGTGCTTTTTGCTGGGAGGGATTTTTTTATGCGGCTCGATCTTTTTTAACGCCGCGCCGCGCGGCGGCTGGTTTATGTACCCGCCGCTGACATCGACCTATCAATCCGGTATCGGAGCGGACATCTGGCTCCTGGGGTTTTCGTTCATCGAGATTGCCGCAATCGCCGCCGCCGTCGAAATGATTGTCGGCTCGCTGCTGACCCGGCCGCCGGGGATGCGTATCAATCTTGTGCCGCTCTACGTCTGGTACGTGCTGGTGGCGGCGGCGATGATTCTGTTCGCCTTCCCTCCGCTCATCGCGGGCAGCATGCTGCTCGAAGTCGAGCGCGCCTTTCACTGGCCGTTTTTCAATCCGGGCGGCGGCGGCGACCCGCTTTTGTGGCAGCATCTCTTCTGGCTTTTCGGCCATCCGGAGGTCTACATCATCTTTTTGCCGTCGGTCGCGTTGATCGCGATGATCGTGCCGACTTTCGCACAACGGCCGATTGTCGGCTACAACTGGATCGTGCTCGCGGCGGTCGGCACGGGTTTTCTAAGTTTCGGGTTGTGGGTTCATCATATGTTCACCACCGGGCTGCCGGGCATCTCGATCGGCCTGTTCTCGGCGGCTTCGCAGGCGGTGGCGCTGCCGACGGGCGTGCAGATTTTCTGTTTCATCGCGACGTTGGCGGCCGGGCGCGTGGTGCATTCGGTGCCGATGCTGTATGCGTTCGGCAGCCTGGTCATCTTCGTGCTCGGCGGACTGACCGGGGTAATGGTAGCGGTGGCGCCTTTTGATTTTCAAGCCCATGACAGTTTCTTCGTGGTCGCCCATTTTCATTACGTGCTGATCGGCGGCGCGCTTTTTCCGATCCTCGCGGGTTGCTCTTATTTTTTCCCGCTGATCAACGGCAAAATGCTCTCGGATAAACTTGGAAAGATCGCTTTCTGGTTTGCGTTCACCGGCTTCAATATCGCTTTTTTACCGATGCACTTGACCGGCCTGCGCGGCATGCCGCGGCGCGTCTTCACCTATCCGGCCGGGATGGGTTTCGACACACTCAACCTCATCTCAACCATCGGCGCGTTTATCCTGGCGACGGGTATTGCGGTCGTCTTTTGGGACCTCGTCCGCCCGAAAAAAAAGCAGCCCTATGCAAAACGAAATCCGTGGCAGGCCGGAACACTGGAATGGACGCAGGAGATGCCCGGCCAGCCGTGGGGCATTCGCTCGATCCCGGAGATTGACAGCCGCTACCCGCTCTGGAATCAGCCCAATTTCATGCGCGACGTGGACGAAGGGCGGTTCTACCTCCCCGATGCCGAAGAATTGAGACGCGAAACTATTATCACCTCGGTCATCGACGCGCAGCCCCGGCAGTGCGCGCGCCTGCCGGGGCCGACATTCATCACGTTCTGGGCGGCGCTGACGACCGGCGGCTTTTTCATCTTTGGCACTTACCATTGGTGGACACTGGCGCTGGTCAGTCTGCTGGTCGCTCTCGGCGTGATCATCTACTGGGTATGGACCGGGACTGCGCTTATTCCTGAAAAGGAAGAGAAGGATGTAGGCTTGGGTTTAACCTTGCCGCTTTATATTTCGGGCCCGCAGTCCGTCGGCTGGTGGGCGGTTTTTATTACGATGATGGCGATGATGAGCGCTTTCATGTCGCTCATCTTCGGCTACTTTTTCTTCTGGACCGTCCGCAATGACTTTCCTCCTGATCCGGCTTCAGGGCCGGGCATCTTCTGGCCGTCACTGGCCGCCGTGCTGCTGCTCGGAGGCTGGGCTATGACCTTGCTGGCGCGGCGCTTGAACAAAAAGGATCGCGCCATTGGTTTCTATTTCGGAATAGTGGTGGCGGTGGTTTTCGCCATCGCTGGCGGGGTGGCGCTCCTCGCCGGCCCATGGTTAACCGGTTTGGATCCGGCTAGCCACGTCTATCCCGCGACGGTGTGGATACTGGTGATCTGGACCGCGAGTCAAACACTGGTCGGAGTGATCATGCAGCTCTATTGCATAGCGCGCCGGATCGCAGGACGAATGACGGCGCGCTACGACATCGACATCTGTAATGTGGCACTTTACTGGCATTTCACCGTGCTTACGGCAGTCATCACCGTAGCGGTAATCGCCGGTTTCCCATTGGTGGCGTAGGAGCATTTTTTAATTTCGTATTTTGGATTGCCGATTTTGGATTATTCGGAAGGAGATTAGACACCTCGATGGATTATGGAATCTGCGTAGTTTCACTAGGCAATAGCAGCGAAGTTTTTGGATGTTCCATCGTCGTCAGTCTCGGTCTGCAAATAACCCTCTCACGGCACGGCGCCCGAACAATCCAAAATCGAAAATCGAAAATCCAAAATGCAACGGCACGTGGCCATGGCGACTCATCTGCCTGAGGAAAACGAAAGTCTGTGGTTGCTCACGGCTTCGCCGGTGATCTGGGCCGCGCACTTGCTCTTGTGCTACGTCACCGGCGCGATCTGGTGCGCCAAGGTCGTCGGACTCGGTGGCTCGCTTGATACCACACGGGTCGCGATATTCTTCTACACGTCGGTGGCGCTCGTTGCCATTGGGATCATCGGCTGGATCGGCTACCGCAGGCATAGCTTGGGAAGTGCGACCCTGCCGCACGATGACGACACGCCGGAGGATCGACATCGCTTCCTCGGTTTTGCCACCTTGCTGCTCTCGGCATTGAGCGCCGTGGCTGTTTTGTATGCCGGGCTCGTCGCCGTCTTCATCAGGAGCTGCTACTGAAATGCAGAGCTCTCGTCGATTTTGGATTTTGGATGTTGGATTCTCGATTTGCTCCGGAGCCGGTGGGAGCGAATCATTGTCGACGGTGTGTCCACGATGAATCCGCGTGGGATGCAGGACCGGAGCATCAGCCGCTCGCTTTGCTTCTCGCTTGGGGTCGCCATACTCGCGGCGGTCTGGTTAGGACCGCTCCCGCAGCTCGCACGCCAGGCGTTCTTTGCGCACATGTTGATGCACATGGGCGTCGTCGCGGTGGCCGCGCCGCTCCTGGCGCTTGCGATTGCCGGCGGCCGATTCGACCTTGCACGAAGAGCTCCGCGGCTGTTCGCGCCGATTCAGGCATCGGTCGTTGAACTTGTGGTCGTGTGGGCTTGGCACTCACCGGGACTGCATCATGCGGCGCGCCACGATATTGCGATGTTGATCCTGGAGCAGGGGATGTTTTTTATCGCGGGAGTTTTCGTGTGGCTGTCGGCCTTCGGCGGCGATTTTCTGAGCCGCGGGAGTCGGAGCGCCGCGGGAATCCTGGCGCTGCTCCTCACCGCCATGCACATGACCTTGCTCGGCGCGCTGCTCGCCCTCAGTCCGCGGCCGCTTTATGCGCATATGGAAGGGTACTCGGAGCTTACAGCTATCGATGATCAACACCTCGGCGGCGCGATCATGCTTCTGATCGGCGGCCTCTCCTATCTTCTTGGCGGTCTCTGGCTGACGGGTCGTTTGCTGCATGACCCGCTGCTCACACCGCCGGAGCGCGCCTAATGCAGCGATTCAGGAGTCTCGTCTTGATCGCCGCATTCTCGGCAGGGGCCGTACTCGCGCTGGTTCGACTCTTCGAGAGAGCGGCGACGAGTGGTCGCAATACTCAGAGAGGAAATCAAGGGCGCAATGCAAAGCGCTGGGTATTTAAAATTGCCGCTTTTCTCCTCGTGGCCGCGTTCGGCGGTTTGTTGTTTGTGACCTCGGGAATCATGCCGATCAAAGCCAGCTCCCGCCACTGGGCGATTACCGCATGGTTTCTCAACTTTGCCATGCGCCGATCCGTCGTTACCCATTCGCTCGGAACCCGGGTGCCGGCGCTCGACGATGTCGCTCTCGTGGCGAAAGGCGCAACTCATTACGAATTTGGTTGCCGCCCCTGCCATGGCAGTCCGGATTTCGCGCAGCCGGCTATTGCGCAGAAAATGACGCCGCCCCCCCCTCACCTCCCTTGGGTCATTCCCCAGTGGCAGGCAAAGGAGCTTTTTTATATCGTCAAGCACGGGGTCAAGTTCACCGGCATGCCGGCGTGGCCGGCGCAGCAGCGCGATGACGAGGTCTGGGCAGTGGTCGCGTTTCTGCAGAAGCTTCCCAATCTCACGCCGGGACAGTATCAGGAACTCGCGCGCGGTAAGAAAGCCTCCGGCGCGGTTATCGATGAACTCTCGGGCCCGAACAACCCGCCGCAAGCAGTTGGCGAAAGCTGCGCGCGCTGCCATGGCTTGGATGGCGGCGGCCGAGGGCTGAGCGGTTTTCCTATACTTGCGGGCCAACGGCCAACCTATCTCTTCGCCTCCCTTCTGGCGTACGCTCGCGGCGAGCGCCACAGCGGAATCATGCAACCCATTGCTGCGGGATTAAGCGCCCAAGACATGCGCGAGATCGCCCGTTACTATGCAAATTTAGCGGGGCTATCATCGCCGCGGGCTGTAGGGGCAGGTTTGAAACCTGCCTCTACAATTTCCTCGTCGGTTTCCGGGAATCGTCACGATAGGCGGGATGCCTCGGCCATCGAGCGCGGTAGAGAAATCGCGATGCGCGGCATGCCGAGCCAACGCCTGCCAGCTTGCGCCGCGTGCCATGGTCCCAGCTCTACTCCTCGCAATCCGATTTATCCCCAGCTTGCCGGACAATATGCGGAGTATCTCGCGCTGCAGATCACGCTGTTCAAAAAAGGCAGCCGCGGCGGCACGCCTTATGCTCACCTCATGCGCCTGGTTGCAAGCCGGCTGACGCCGGAACAGGTCCATGACGTGACGCGGTACTACGCATCGCTCGGTTCGACCACTGAATCGCCCGCGCAGTAACCGGCGGGTGAACAAGAAACATTTTGTGTTGTCGTTCGAATCTTACTCTCTATGGCTAAACGCGCTCATTTTCCTGCTGGCGGCGGGGACGATCTGGTTTGCCGGGATGCGCCTCGAGCGGCACGCGGACGCGATCTCCGAACGAACCGGCTTGGGGCAGGCTTTTACCGGCTTGTTGCTCTTGTCGGTGTCTACTTCCCTCCCCGAAGTTGCGACCACCATTACGGCTGTCGCCCTGCTGAACAATCCCACTCTGGCTGTTTACAACCTGCTCGGCAGTGTGGCTCTGCAAACCGGTATCCTCGCTCTTGCCGATCGAGCGAAGCGTCGGTCCGGCGCGCTGACCTATTTCAGTCCGCGCTTTGCCCTCCTCATTCAGGGCGTTGGACTGCTGCTTCTGCTCCAACTCACTATTGCCGGAGTCACCGCCCGGGGCGTACCGACCCTAGGTTCGGTCAGCCTATGGCCGGTTGTACTG
>JAICHC010000241.1 GCA_025922795.1 Candidatus Binatia bacterium
ATCCTTTGTCGTGCAAAACATGACCGGCGGCGGCTCGATGATCGCGGCCAACTACATCTACGGCGTCGCCAAACCGGACGGTTTGACGCTCGGCGTCGTAAGCCCCGGGCTCTACATCCAGCAGCTCTCTGGCCAAAAGGAAATCAAGTTCGACTGGTTTAAGTACAGCTGGATCGGTTCGCCGGAGAAGACCGATCGGATTTTTTATATTCGCGCGGATACACCGTACAAAACATTGCTGGATTTGCGCGATGCCGCAGAGCCGGCCAAGTGCGGCGCCACCGGGCTCGGCACCGCGGCCTATTATTTTCCCAGACTTCTCCAGGAGGCCTTCGGCCTCAAATTAGCGATGGTGCCCGGTTACAAAGGCGCGGCCGATGCCAATCTGGCAATCGAGCGCGGCGAGGTCCAGTGTTGGTGCGGCTCGGTGCAAGCGTATTTCGGTAGCGAACCGGGCCGCACTTGGGCCAAGACCGGTTTTGTTCGAGTGCTCACCCAAGGCGGACAAACGCGCCATCCCAACCTGCGTAACATTCCCACCGTGTGGGAATACATGGACAAGGAGAAAGCCAGCGATCTCCATAGACGGATCGCGAAAATATTTGTGCTGCCCGATGAGATGGGTCGCCCATTCTTCGGCCCTCCGGGGATTCCCGCCGACCGCCTCAAGACGCTGCGCGATGGCTTTGCCAAGATGATGAAAAACCCCGATGTGATCGCCGATGCAAAAAGCAAAGGGCTCGAGCCGAGCTTAATGACCGGCGAGGAGGTAGAAGCTTTGGGACGGGAGATCGGCACCGTGCCGCCAGATCTCCTCGAACGCATGAAACCGCTTCTGGAGAAGTAGGCGCACTGGATCGGCGCGGGAGGAGACGATGGGAGCGATTGACGCTGACGCGCATGTGATCGAGACGGTGCAGACATGGAGTTATCTGGGAGAAGCCGAGCGACGCTTTACGCCGCAACTGATGAGGCAGAGCTTCGGCGCGGATCTTCTCAGCAACGAAGGCGCCGCCGTGCGCGACTTTTGGGTGATCGAAGGCCGAGCCCACGGCAAAGACCGCAATGTCGGCACGAACACTTCGCAGGAGTCGCGCGAGATGCTGAAGGTCGAGGCGCGGCTCGCTCACATGGACCAGCTCGGGATCGAGACCCAGGTGCTTTATCCCACCTTGTTTCTCCGGCCGATCGTTCAGGAAGCCGAGCGCGAACGCGCTCTGTGCAAGTCCTATAACCGCTGGATGGGAGACCTTTGGCGCCAGGGCAAGGGGCGCTTGCGCTGGGTGGCGAAACCGCCGTTGCGCCTCCTCGAAAAAATACCGCAGGCGATTAGCGAGGAGCTTGACTGGGCCAGGAACAACGGCGCCTGCGGCATCTTCATGCGCGGCCTGGAATGCGAGCGAGCGCTCGGCGACCCGTATTTTTATCCGCTCTGGGAGATCTCCTCAAAGTTGGATCTGCCCGTCTGTATCCATTCGGCCAACGGGAGTTTCCTCCATCATGATTTCTTCGCTGACGACACCACTTTTACCAAGTTCAAACTGGCCGTCGTCGGTGCGTGTCATACGCTGCTCGAAAAGGAGCTGCCAAAACAATTCCCGAAGGTCCGTTGGGGCTTTGTGGAGGTCAGCGCCCAATGGGTACCCTACGTTCTGAACGACCTTGCCGACCGCTATCGGCGCAAGGGTCGGTCGTTTCCTCCGGACGCCCTGACGGCGAACAACATGTGGATCGCGTGCGAGAACACGGACGATCTTCCTTACGTCTTGAGCCACACGGGCGAGGACAGTCTGATGATCGGCACAGACTACGGTCACCATGATCCTTCATCCGAGCTCAATGCCATTCACCTGCTACGCAACGATAAACGCATCGCACCGGCGGCAGTCAAAAAAATTCTTGACGTGAATCCGCGAAACTTTTACGGATTGAAATAACCAAGCCTTCTAGTGTAGTGTTTCACGCTGTTGGTACTTTATCCGGTGTATAACCACCACGAAATCCTGACGCGGCAGAGTCGCAACTGAAACTCGGAATATCTCACGCAAAGACGCCAAGGCCGCAAAGATCAGAGAATAAGGGTCAATAATTGTTCCAAGATAATTCACTCTTCCCTCCGAACTTGTCGTGCTTTGCGTCTTGGCGCGAGTCTATTCCCTTGTTCTAGAATTTCCGCTTTGTATCTCGAACAATAAATGCCTTCGTTTAAAAGTCACTACACTAGTCGTTTCAACATGCCAATCGTTTAGCAGTTGATCCAGCTAAGGCTTTCGCTAAATTCCGCTCACAGCCTTTGTTTTAGACGCAATTCACGATATATCCGGGCGTGTTATGGATTTCGGCATCTTCGACCACTTGGATCGGAACGACCTTCGCTTAAAAGAATACTACGAGTCGCGTCTCAAGCTGATCGAGGCCTACGAGCAGGCGGGCTTTTACGCTTACCACGTGGCGGAGCATCACTCGACGCCCATCGGCCTGGCGCCGTCGCCGAGCGTCTTTCTCGCCGCCATCGCCCAGCGGACGAAGACATTGCGCTTTGGACCGATGGTCTATGCCCTACCCCTGCACCATCCGCTGCGGCTGATCGAAGAGATCTGCATGGTCGATCAACTGAGCGGTGGCCGGCTCGAGATCGGTTTCGGCCGCGGCTCCTCGGCGACGGAAGTTTCTTTTTACGGCCAGGATCCCACCCAAGCTCAGGAGATCTACAGCGAGGCGCGCGAACTGATCCTGCGCGGCTTGACGCAAAAGCGGCTGACGTTCGAAGGCAAGTTTTTCTCGTTCAAAGACATTCCGATGGAGCTTGAGCCGTTACAAAAACCCCATCCGCCGATGTGGTACGGCGTCCACTCGGTTGAAGCTGCGGACCGCGCGGCGCGCCAGGGGCTTAATATGGTGAGCCTCGACTCGGCTAAAGACACGCGCACTTACAATGATTGTTATCGCCGGGTATGGCGCGAATTGCACGGCGACCGACCGACCCCCAAGCTCGGCCAGAGCCGCTTCATTGTCATCGCCGAGAACCGCAACGAGGCGCTCGCCGCCGCACAGCGCGCCTATCCGATATGGCACAAGCATTTCTGCTATTTGTTTAACCTGCGCGGCGGCAAACCGGCGCATCCGCGGCCGGACAGCTTCGACAAGATGATCGAGATCGGTCATGCGATCGCGGGCGATCCGGATGACGTTGCGAAATTTCTTCAGGGGCAAATCGACCAATCGGCAGCGAATTATCTGGTTGGACAATTCGCCTTCGGCGACCTGTCGCTTGCCGAATCGCTGCGCTCGGTGGAGTTGTTTCGCAAACATGTCATGCCCAAGTTGAGCGGAAACAATTCAAATTTTCGCCACTAAGGAGGACACGAACAGCCCGGAGCTTGACGGGAATGGAACGGGTTAACGCCGCTGAGACGCAGACATTTTTCCAAATTCTCGCCTCATGTTCTTGCGGCGCTGAGTGAAATATCCGCAACCTTCGTGGCCTTCGTGTGCTCCTTTGAAATACCGTGCGTGGATGAATTATAGAACGAAGAGCACGAAGTAACCGCAGCGTTCCGTCATACCGCGAAAGCGGGTATCCAGGCTAATTGGGGCGGAGATAAATCTGGATTCCCGCGTGCACGGGAATGACGAGTCAGCGGGAAAAACGTGGCGAGGGGAATTCCCCTATTTTCATCTTCTGTAGGCGAGCGTAAGCTCATGAATCACTTCGTGGTGAGCACGGGTATTCGCACTAAAGGTAAGATCCGGGAGGTAAACTGAAATGGAAAAGATCGGCTTTGTCGGAACCGGCGCGATGGGCAGTGCTTTGCTTTCACGCTTGAAATTGGCTGGCGTCGTTGCAACGGCGTTCGACATCGCACCCCAAGCGATGGACGCCGCCCGCGCCGAAGGCGCTCAGACTCTGGCCTCCGCGAAAGCGGTCGCTCAGGCTTCGACGATCATCGACGTGGTGGTGCGCACCGATCAGGAAGTGCTCGAATGCGTGCTCGGCAACGACGGCGTTTTGGAAGGCGCTGCGCCGGGTTCGCTGGTACTGCTACACAGCACCATCCGGCCGACAACGACAAAAACAGTCGCGCATGCTGCAGCGGACAAACGAGTGAACGTTATCGATGCCTGCATGACCGCCGTTCCGCATATGGTGCGACAGGGCAGTTTGACCTTTCTCGTTGGCGGGCAGAAAGCTTTTTTCGATCGCGCCAAGCCGCATCTGCTCATGATGGGGAGAGACGCTGTGCATATGGGCCCGCTCGGCTGCGGCAACGTCACCAAGCTGTTCAAAAATATGGTTACGGCCTCCGAAGCGCTGATCGTGTTCGAAGCCCTGCAGATCGCCAAGGCGGGAGGTGTGAGCTACAAAGCCGCGCTCGATGTGATGCAAAAGACAAAATCGCAGCACATTCTGGATCGCTGGGAAACAAGATACGACATCTCGGAAGGCGAGCTGAAATTCAATGCGGGGTCAAATCTTTACGATAAAGACCTGCCGCTGGCCGCGGAAGTCGGCAAGAGTCTTGGCGCGGATATCCCAGTGGTGGAAGCGCTCAACAAGCTCGGCGTCAAGCTGAACGGCGGAAAAGTCAGTATCTAAAAAGGATGAAGGCGAAAGGATAAAGGATCAAGGAGGATCTGATTCATCCTTTTGCCTTTATCCTTTATCCGTTTATTGATGCGAGTGAGAATTTACCGCGGCCATCGGGTCGAGCTTGACTCCGACGAGATTCGCGCACGCGAGTGGGTGGCGCGGGCAACCATTGTTGTTGTCGAAGACAAAAAAGACAAACGCATTCCTATCTTCGGCCGGCGTCGGGCGACTTTCGCCACACAGAAACAGGCGGATGCCTACGCACTCGAACTGGCAAAACTATGGATCGACGGCAGAACCTGGGGAACCAACGGCCATGGTTAATATCGCCGTCACGTTCGGGACAGTTGCGAGCGCCGGTCGCTCCTGCGTCTTCTCTGCGGTTTAAATCTCCTGACTATCCTCCCGTGGCGCGACTCATCGCGCCCCTCCTGAGTCCTCACGACATTGTCAGCAGTATTTGTAGCCATGACTCCACTTACTCATGCCTCAGCCTCTGTCACTTTGGTTGCGGCTTCGCGGCGCTGGGTTCTTTGCGGTTAAATTTCTTGTCTCCCTCGAAAATAGCCTCTGCGCGACGTACGCTCCCCCTTACGCTCCCACATACCGGCTACGCATGTCATTGAGAATTTGCGCGGCCTCTTGAACCATACGTTCAACGATCTCTCTTGCCGGCCGAGCGCTCTTCTCTTCGCTCAACATCCCCGCCACCTGACCGCCCGGCACCTGAAGGACATCGACGCGCTCCGCCGCTTCCGCCGCGCGGCGAATTTCATCCATGGCATTGCCCTGATACGGCGTCGGCATCGCCTCGAGGCCGG
>JAICHC010000242.1 GCA_025922795.1 Candidatus Binatia bacterium
CGCAGTGCGGGCAGGGTCGCAACAGCTGGTTCTCTAAACTTTCCCGCGTGCGTTGGCGGGTCATTTCAACCAGACCCAGCTCGGAAATCTTCAGGATGTTGGTGCGCGCTTTATCTTTCTTGAGTGCTTCTTTGAGCGCCTCATAGACTTTTTTCCGATTGCTTTCCTTTTCCATGTCGATGAAATCGATAATGATGATGCCGCCGACGTTTCTCAGACGCAGTTGCCGTACGACTTCCTGGGTCGCTTCCAGGTTGGTCTTGAGGATCGTCTCCTCTTGATTGCGCTTGCCGACGAAGCGCCCAGTGTTGACGTCTACGGCGGTGAGCGCTTCGGTACGTTCGATGATGATGTAACCGCCCGAGCGCAGCCACACGCGACGTTCCAAGGCTTTGGCAACCTTTTCCTCGATGCCTTGCTGCTCGAAGAGTGGCTCCGTGCCCGTGTAAGTGACGATTTTGGATCTGAGACGCGGCATAAAGTGGCGCACGAAATCGACCACGCGGCGCTGGTCCTTGGGGGAATCGATAACCACCTGTTCGGTATCGTTAGAGAAGAAATCCCGTATCGCGCGTGTGATAAGATCGAGATCCTGATGGATCAGGGCCGGCGCGGCGGCGCCCTGAGCCTTTTTTTGAATCCCTTTCCACAACCGGGTAAGAAAAGCGAGATCCCGCTGAATCTCCCGCTTGCTGCGTCCTTCGCATGCGGTGCGCAAAATGAACCCGCCGTTTTCAGTCCCAAGCGATTGGGCGATCTCTTTCAACCGCTTCCGTTCCTCCTCGCTCTCGATGCGGCGCGAAATACCGATGTGTTTGGTATCCGGCATAAAAACCATATAGCGCCCCGGCAGCGACACGTGGGACGTAACTCTCGCGCCTTTCGTACCAAGCGGGTCCTTGGCGACCTGAACCAGAATTTCTTCGCCGCGCGAAATCTGCTTCTCCAGCGGCAGGCGGCGCGATGGTTGCGGTTTCGGAGCTTCGGCGAACTCTACTTCGTCCCCTGATACAACCGGTTCACTGGAAAAATCCGAGGCATGAAGAAACCCGGCCTTTTCCATGCCAATGTCGACAAACGCCGCCTGCATACCGGGCAGCACTCGGGCCACCTTGCCTTTGTAAATGTTTCCCGCGACGCCCATTTCTTCTTTTCTCTCGATCAAAAACTCGGCCAGCAGGCCGTCTTCCACAATCGCTATGCGGCTTTCTTGGGGCGTCGAGCTTATGTAGATCTCTTGCTTCATACAAGGTACGGCTGGGCGGGGAGATGTGAGAAGGAGCAACCGGAGACGCGGTGACTCCGCAAATTCGCTTACGAAATTTAGCTGTGTTTATAGTGGAATTTAACCGCGACTTCAAGTTACACGCCGTTCGCCAAGGGAATGAATTGACAACGGCGCCTTTGCCCGATATTTTGGCACGAGTAACAAGGGCTTACGTCGACTCCGTATACAGACGAAAGAGGCTTATGAGTTACCCGGCCACTGTGCCAACGTACGGTATTCTCAATACCAAAGTCCTGATTCTTAATCGATCCTATCTGCCGATTCATGTGACCTCGGTGCGAAGAGCCTTTGTGCTGCTCTACCAGGGCATTGCCAAGGCTGTCAACGAGCAGTACCAGACCTTCGATTTTGCCAGCTGGAGCGATCTTTCCATCTCCATGCACGACGAGACCATAGGCCTGGTCAACCGGGTGATCCGCGTTCCCCGAGTGATTTTGCTGGTAAGCTACGACCGCGTTCCCAAGCGCCAGGTACGTTTTAGCCGTTATAACATTTACGCGCGCGACAAGTGCGTCTGTCAATATTGCGGCCGGCGCTTGCCGCGTCAAGAACTGAATCTCGACCACGTCATTCCCCGCTCCCAGGGTGGCTCATCGATCTGGGAAAACGTCGTCTGTTCCTGTCACGAATGCAACCGCCGCAAGGGTGGCCGAACGCCGCAACAAGCGAATATGCCGCTGATAAGGAAGCCGTTAAAGCCGCAATGGACCCCCTTCATGCAGGAAACTTTTAGTATGTCGCGTTACAAGGAATGGTCGCCGTTTCTAAACACCGTCGATGTTTCTTACTGGAACACCGAACTACTCGAAATGTAGTTTTATATCGGGCACCACTAGCCGCAATGCGGCTCTCTTAATTGCAGCCCGCCGACCTGCCCAACCTTCCATTAGCGCACAGCTTACACTGTGCAGAAGCTGCGACCAAACTGCGCACAATTTTTCTATATCTTGCGGTAATTTATCAACCGATCCACCGCATATTGGGTTTTTCTCTTGACAGCCTCCTCCTGGCTGTGGAATATTGCCGCTAAGCTTTAATGGCTAAACCTGCCATTAAATTCCCTCGATAGATGAGACCATGCGTTTAAAACGCTTTGAAATGATTGGCTTTAAGTCGTTCGCACAACGTACCGTCGTGGAGCTGAACCCTGGCATTACGGCGGTCGTCGGCCCGAACGGTTGCGGTAAGTCCAACATCGTTGATGCCTTGCGTTGGGCCATGGGCGAGCAGAGCGCTCGTCATCTACGCGGCCACCAGATGGAAGATGTGGTGTTTAACGGCAGTGACAGCCTGCCCGCTACCGGCATGGCCGAAGTTTCTATTATTTTCGACAATGACGACGGGCGCGGTCCAGCGGAATACGGCAATTTCAGTGAGATTATGGTGACGCGCCGGTTGTTCCGCTCCGGCGAATCGGAATACGCCATCAACAAAGTCAACTGCCGATTGAAAGATGTGGTCGAGCTGTTTTTAGGCACCGGCGTCGGCAGCAAAGCCTATTCGATCGTCGAGCAGGGTAAAGTCGATGAGCTGGTCAATTCGAAGCCGGAAGAGCGGCGCGGCTTGATCGAAGAAGCTGCCGGCACGAGCAAGTACAAGAGCCGCAAGCTCGTCGCTGAGAAAAAACTCGAGCGCACCCAGCAAAATCTTCTCCGGATGAATGATATCGTCCGCGAGATCGAGCGGCAAATCCGCACTATGGAATTGCAGGCGAGAAAAGCCGAGCGATACCGCGCGGTCAAAGCCGAGCTCAAAGAAAAAGAGCTCGCGTTCGCCTTTTTGCAGCGCGAAGCTTTCAATCAGGAAATCACGCGGCAAGAAAGCCAGCTCGCCGGCGTCGAAAATCGCCTGGCTGAACACCTCGCCGCACTGCACGGCAAAGAAGCGGAAGGTGAAGCACTCCAGCTGTCGCTGATGGAAACCGATCGCGAAATCGGCGTGCAGCAAGAGAGCGTCTATCAGCGCCGCGCGGCGATTCAGGGCGCCGAGCAAAAGTGCGAATTTTATCACAGGGACTTAACCCAACTCGCTCAAAACGAAGCTGAAACCCGCGTCTCCCTCGGACAGCTCGAAGACCGGGCCAAACTTCTCACCCGGGAAATTGACGAGCTTAACGACGCCAAGGAGAGCGTCATTCAGCTTTCGCTGTTTGAACAAACATTCCTGCGCGAAAAAGAAAATGAGCTGGAAAATCTTCAGGCGCGAATGCGCGCCCTGCACGCCGAGTTGGATCAGGAAAAGACGGCGCTGATCGATATCGCCAACCACATTGCCAATCTAAAAAACCAGACACTTGCCCAACAACGGCGGCACGAAGAAGTCACGCAGGCGCTTGCGCGCACCCGGGCCGAGGTCGAGCAAACTTCGGCGGCGCTGGCGGACTGTGAAGCGAAGCGGAGCGAGAGTGCGCGTTCCTTGACAATCTGCGTCGATGAGGTCCGTGAACGCATGATCGAAGCCGCCGCGGTAATCGCGGCCGCACAAGGCTTGACCAGAAACCGCCAGGAGCAGGAAAACAAGATCTTGTCGCTCAAAGAGCAGATTCAGGAGAACCGCTCGCGCTTGAGCTCCTTCGAGGAGCTGCAAAAAAACTACGAAGGCTATCAGGAAGGCGTGCGCGCGATCATGCTCAAAAAGCAGCAGTCGGCGCCGAACGGCATCTATGGCTTGGTGGCCGAAGTGATCGAAGCGCCGGAAAACTATGAAAAGGCGCTGACCGCCGTGCTCGGCGATCGTTTGCAATACGTTATCGTCAAGAGTCACCAAGAAGGACTCGAAGCGATCGAATACTTGAAAGAGCAGGCTTCAGGTCGCGGCAGTTTCATTCCCATGGAGATGTCGCGCAAACCGCGTCAGGATTTGCCGCTCGGCGAAGCCGAAGTGGTCGCGCCGTTAATGGAAATGATTTCGGTTAAGCCCGGTTATCGCGAAGTTGCCGAATACCTGCTTTCCGACGTCGTGGTGGTGCAAAACCTCGAAGCCGGCTTGGCCCTTTGGAACCGCAACGGCTATCACAGCACGCTGGTAACTCCCGACGGCGAGGTGATCGACCCGATCGGGACCGTGACGGGGGGTAGCGGCGCGCCCCTGGAAAGGAGTTTTCTGACCCAGCGCCGACGCATTCGCGAGATCGCCGAGGCTATTTCGGAGCGCGAAGCAGAGCTTTGCTGCGAAGAGCGCGAAGGCGAAACTCTCAAGCGAGAGCTCGATCAAGCCGAGACCAAGAAGACGCTCCTCGGCGCTGAGATCCACCGCCTCGAACTCGAGCGAGTACGACTGGAGCACGAAAATCGTACGGCCACCCAGGAGCATGAGCGCTTAACCCAAGCGCTAGGGGCGCTGTCGCAAGAACAAGGCGAACTGAACCGTACGGTTCAGCTTATCGCCGATGAAATCGAACGGTGCGACCGTGAAGCCCAAGCGCGCGCCAGAGAAAAAACGTTAGGCGAACAAGCGCTGGGGCAAAAACAAACGGAGTTCGCCGAGTTCGGCCGGGCGCTCGAAACGGCCGAGGCGGCCGTAACACAGTCGCGTATTCGCAATGCGGCGCTGGGCGAAAAGCGGGACAACACCCACGTCAATTTGACCAATCGTGTAAAGCTGCAACAAGAAACCGGGCAGGAAATCGCTGGGCGCGAGGCCCAGATCGCTGATTTTCAGCGACGCCGCCTCGAACTTGAGCAGGCGCTCGTCGAGATCGACGAGTCGCTCCGCCACGACCGCGGCGAGCTGCAGCAACTTGAAGAACGGCTGCAGGCCGAGCGCCAAAAATACCGTGAAATCTCCATGCGTGTCGCTGAGATCGGCGAGACAGTCAAGGAACTCCGATCGCTGACCGATGCCTGTCAACAGGAAAAGACGCGCATTCAGTTGGCGCTCGCCGAGCAACGACTCGAGATCCAACATCTCGCGGCAAACCTGCGCGAGAAATATGACACACCTATCGATTCGCTAGCACCGACGTTTTCCGAGAACCCATCGCAAGCGGAATTGACCGCGGAGATCGACGAATTGCGCGGCCGCTTGGAACGCATGGGCGAGGTCAACCTGGCCGCGATTGGCGAGTATGAAGAGCTGACGGAGCGGTTTCGCTTCATGAGCCAGCAGAAAGA
>JAICHC010000243.1 GCA_025922795.1 Candidatus Binatia bacterium
ACGGCCAATATCGCGCGTTGCCCTATAACCCGCGCATCGGCTCGTGCATTTTCGCGCAAGAATTCTTTATCATCGTAAAGGCAATCAATTCCTTAAATGATTGACCGGATTGGGCATTCAACAGGATCGCGCCAGCGCTGGTCCTACTCTTTTAGGGTCCGAGCGGAAAATTGGCTATGGCACGGATCGATCGGCGAAGTGGCAATCTAGCTGGCGACTGCACCCGCCGCGGCCGTTTGGTGTCGCTGCAAGATATCCACAACATCTTCGTCGGTAACTTGGGCGAAGTCATCGAAGAACTGTCCTACAGCGAAGAACTCTGCCGGTGCCGTCAAGCAAACCACCGCATCCGCCTCGCGGGACATGGCATGCAAGGCCTGTGGCGAAGCCACCGCCACCGCGCAGATTAATTTTTTTGGCCCTTTGGTGCGCACAGCGCGCAGTGCGGCGATCATTGTTGAGCCGGTGGCGATGCCGTCGTCGACGACGATCGCGATGCGCCCGAGCGGGTCGATGGGTGGGCGTAGCGGCGTGTATAGATTACGCCGCCGACGGAGAACATCGAGCTGCCGTTGCTTTTCGTCCTCAAGAAGTTGAGGGGTTAATTCGGTCGCCCAGTCCGCGAGATACAGTCTGCCACTCTCATCAATAGCGCCGACGGCAAATTCAGGCTGGTCCGGATGACTCAATTTATGCACCAGCACGACATCCAACTCGCCGCCCAAAGCGTCGGCGATGATTTCCGCCATGGGTAGTGCGCCCCGCGGAATTCCGAGTATCAACGGATTTTTGTTTTTGTAAGCAGCGCTTAATCTCTCGGCCAATATTTGTGCAGCATGCTCGCGGCTCCGAAATCGCATAGTTCACCTCTTCCGTTTCATGAAATTAACATTGGGTCTGATGGACCTCTACCGCTTTGTCGATCCTGTCGCGCCGATTGAGCTTGCCGGGCATCGACCCGCCGGGCCAAGTCTTGAATAGCCTCTGACACGGTCACGGAGTAAGGGGGCGCCGCATCCAAACTCTTGAGCGCGTCAGGGAGCCGCTTGAGCTCTCTTAAAGTTCGCTCCCTCGCTCCCCTTAAAGATAAGAGGGCGCCAAGACGCCGCCCCTGTTTCATCACAGGCCGAATTAACTGTTCTCCTTCCAACCGATCATTTTCCAAGGATAGGACATCGCCGATCATGCACTCCCTGTCATCGTAGCGTCGGAAAACCTGCTTTCGTCCCGGCCAAAGCACCTTTCCTTCCGAACGTTTCCGTCTAGCCATGCCGTCATACTCCACCAGCTTATACGCACAGTCGAGGTAAGGAGCATCGGCCGAAGTATCCATATGAGTACCGATACCGAAGCCATCGATCGGCGCGCGTTGCTCTTCCAATCGCGCGAGAACGTATTCGTCGACACTGCCACTGGCAAAAATCGTGACATCTTGAAGTCCGCCATCATCCAGGATGCGCCGGACTTTGAAGGCATGATCGGCCAAATCGCCGCTGTCCAACCGTACGCCTTTGATCTTGATCGCGTCGCGCTCGAGCTTCGGCGCGAGTTGCACGACTTTTTCGGCGGCGGCTTCGGTGTCATAGGTATCGATGAGGAGGATCACGTTTTGCGGTAACGAGCGGGCAAAGTGATCAAACGCCACAGTCTCGTCGTCGTGCGCCTGGATGAAAGAGTGCGCCATCGTGCCGTACACTGGCACGCCAAAGCGTAGCGCCGCCAAAACCGTCGCGCTGCCGGCGAATCCGACCAGGTAGCTGGCCCGAGCGGCAAGCAGACCCGCTTCGGCGCCATGTGCCCGGCGCAGACCGAAATCTACGAGCAGCTTGTTCGGTGAGATTAAAACCGAACGCACGGCTTTGGAAGCAATCAGAGTTTGAAAGTGGATCAGGTTGATGAGACGGCTCTCCACCAGCTGCGCTTGCGGCAGAGGCGCAGTTACCCGAAGAATCGGCTCATTTGGAAAGAACACCGTTCCTTCCGCCATGGCGTGGACGTCTCCGGTGAAACGCAATTTCTCGAGATAGTGTACAAACTCCGGATGGAATGACCGTTGACTGGAGATCCAATCCAATTCCTCGGGAGTGAATCGGAGATTTTCAAGGAACGCTAGCGCCTGTTCCAAGCCGGCGGCAATGAAAAAATTGCGTTTGGGCGGCAATTTGCGTACGAAGAACTCGAACACTGCAGTCTTCTCCATCCGCCTATCGAAATAACCTTGTAGCATGGTCAGCTGATATAGATCCGTCAAAAGAACGCTATCTGAACTGCTGCCGCCAATCATAGGGTCGCCGCCTCTTTCGTACCCATTGTTTGGGAGCCGCTTTGGTCGTGAAGCAACTCTCGCCTCTGTCCATGCGCCGCTTGAGGCTTGTCACTCTGTGGAGCAACGCGCACCTTCGCAGGCCCGGCTTGCTGGACAGAAGTCAAGGAAAAAACATATTGCACCGCGGCTTCCAGTCGGGCCAGTTCACTCACCGCAACAGCCGCAAGATCGGACAAGGTTACGATTCCGAGAAGCTTGCCGTTTTTTGCTATCGGCAGCCGCTTAATCCGTTTTTTCCTCATCACCTCGGCGGCGATTCGATCGTCCTCTTCAGGCTTCAGCACCACAACCGGCCGGCTCATGTGCGTCGAGACTTGGCATTGTCGTGGATCGTGCCGTTGCCCGGCGCAGCCGAGCAAGTCGCGATCCGTGATAATCCCTTTGATGTGACCCTCTACGGTGACCACGAGGCAGCCGACAGCTTTTTCACGCATACACCTGGCTGCTTCGCCGATAGACTCCTCAGGTGAAGCTTGCACAACGTGACCGACCATAATTTCTTGAAGTTTCATTGGACCACTGCCTCATGAGTCGTGCTGGCCTCGAGTCCTCTTTACCGGTTCCGAACCGATCCACTCCGGATCGATCGCCTGGATCGCCTCTTCCCTGAACTTGGGATACGATTCCGCGAAACCGGGATGATAGCGTTCCATGTAGCTCTTCAACACTTCCAATTCGATTCTCAGCGAATCGACGGACGCTGTCAGATTCAATTTGCATTCCTCGGTTAATGAAACAGCCGCTTCGATTTCCTTTTGCATTAGGTGGAATTTTTGCGCAATGTCCGGATCTTCCATGCGACACCTCCGGGCCCAAAATCTTATTCAAGGTCTTTCAGACGCATAGCGTGTGCCAGACTAAGCTTTCTTTGTTTGTTGCCTCATCGCTCGGTTCACGGGCACATTTTCGCGCTTGCAAGAAATTATGAGTCAGAAAATATCAATATTGAAAATAGCACCGCAGGCTCAAGCTCCGGCGAAAGCCATCGCCGCGGAAAACTTGAGGACATAGGCAAATTGGCAAGCAAGCGACGCCCATTGCTTATGGCACGTGCTTTGCGCAAGAATTGGAACAGAGGATTAGATGTGCGCCCGGCGGAGGCGTTTATGGCAAGCGAAACCGAAATTTTCTACCTCGTGCTCCTCATCTTTTTCACCCTTATCATCCATTTTATTCTGACGAAGATTGGGCCGCGGCGAGACGGCAAAACTCATCGGTAGACCCTGGAAAGGCGGAGGCGATGACCGAAGAAATCATCGTAAAGAAACTCCTTGCCACCCTTGAGAAGGATACTCGAATTAATCTGCATCGCTATCCGATCTCCATCGCGATGCAGAACGCCGACCTGATCCTGGCGGGAGAGATGGAGAGCGGCGCCGCGAAAAAATCGCTCTCGTGGCGGCCGCGGAAACTATTGGTGTTCACCAAATCGTCGACCGGCTGACGGTCACTCCCAACACTGGATCGTCACACTCGATGGGGTGGTTCTCAGTGAGACCATGAAACAGATGGCCGAACGCGACGCCTGGTACATGCTCGAGGTTAAGGGGGTGGTTAATCGCGTCCGGGCCGAACGGTGAGGAGCAGGAGGGAAATACATGCCGACGTACGAATTTCATTGTGAGAAGTGCAACACAACCTTCGCCCAAATTTGGTCGCTGTCGGAGTATGACAAGCGGATCAAAGAGAAAAATAAATGCCCGTCCTGCGGCAGCACAAGAGTAGTTAAGACGCTTTCTGTCGTACAGGTAAAGACGTCGAAAAAAAGTTGATGAAACAAGGGCCATGTCTGCAACTACCTCGAGATCAGCATCTGAGAGAACGGTCAGCCAAATTATGACGAGCGATTTAGTGACCTTAAAGCTTACCGACACGCTGCGGCTCGCTCATGACATTATGAGTCTGGCGCATGTCCGCCACTTTCCGGTTCTGGACGGCGGCGAGCCAGCCGGCGTCATCCATCAACTGGATCTCTTGTGCGCCTCGCTGGCCTCGCTGGTGCGCCACCCCAAGGACTCTCCCCGCGAGGCCCTGGGAGCGATTGCAGTAAAAGACGTGATGAAGCCGGCAACCACCGTTAATAAGGAAACAACGATCTCCCACGCCGCACGAACGATGATTGACGAGGACCTGGAGTGTCTGCTCGTGATGGAAAGCGGCCGGCTCGTCGGGCTCGTTTCACGAACCGATTTGCTGCGGGAATTGGCCAAACCATCAAGTGAGGTTGAGTCATTATGATTGTTGGAAACCGGATGACTAAAGAGCCGATTACCGTTGACCCGGATGATTTACTCATCCGCGCCTCGCATAAAATGCAGGCGGGCGGATTTCGCCGGTTGCCCGTCGTGAGCGCCGGCAGGCTTGTCGGGATCGTCAGTGAACGTGATTTGCGCGAGCACCGCGGGTATTTCGAGCACACCAAAATCAACGGCGTGATGACGGAGAATCCGGTGACCGTAACCCCGGCGACGACACTGGAAGAAGCGGCGCAAACCCTGGTGGAGCGGCAGATCGGTGGCCTACCGGTGGTGGAGAACGGACGCTTGGTCGGGATCATTACCACCAGTGACATTCTCAAAGCATTTCTTGACGTTATGGGAGCGTCGCAAGGGAGCAGCACGAGGATCGACCTGATCCTCGAAGGCGAAGAGCACGGCCTAGTCGAAGCCACGCGCATCGTCGTGCGCGAAGGCGGTGAGGTCTTGGGAGTCGGCACTTACAGGGAAAAACTTGGCGAAAATTCCGTTTGCTACTTGCGTCTGATTTCAGGTACGCCCGATGAACTCACCGCGGCGCTCCGCGCCCGCGGCTTCAATGTCCTCGGGATCCATCGGATAGGGGCGGAAAATATATAGAATGAAATGCCCGCGGTGCCCAACATCAACTGGGCGGAAATCAGTTGTGTAACCATGAATAAGACAAGCATCGAACAAAGGCCGATCAATCGAATCGTCCACCTCCCAGCGAACGGGATCAAGCTAGAAGGCGCACGGATAATCCCTGCCGAGGCCATCGGCATCGTCCTGTTTGCCCATGGCAGCGGCAGCAGCCGCCACAGTCC
>JAICHC010000244.1 GCA_025922795.1 Candidatus Binatia bacterium
AAGCGTCTGGGCGTCATCGGCCACCACCCGAGCCACGCCCCGAGTGCTTAATTTTGGGCGTGGGTGCGAAAGCGTCCTTTGATTCCTGGTGCCTGCGCTTTCCACGACTCGCCCCTTCGTCCCAGTAGGGCTACTAACTAACGAACTCCTTAGTAAATTTGCCCTAAGGGCAGGATGTCCAAGGCTACGAGGTCTCCATGGAAGAAGCCCGCTCGTTTGCACCTCTGCTCGTCGTACTCATGCTGGCTTTCGTGGTGCCACTGCTGCTCTCGTCGGTCCGCGGGCGGCTCGTGATACCGATTGTCGTCGGTGAAATCCTCGCGGGCATGATCGTTGGGCGAAGCGGATTCGGTTGGGTTTTGCCTGACAACGGCGCGCTTAATCTTCTTAAAGAGTTGGGTTTCGTCTTGCTGATGTTCCTTTCCGGCATGGAGATCGATTTTCGCAGTCTCCGCGGGACCGATTCCCCTCAGACCCGGCAGTCGTCGCATTGGAGCCCTCTTGTCCTGGCGGTCCTCAACTTCGGCGCAACCTTGTTATTAGCCGGCGCGTTTGCCTGGAGCTTAAAATGGATCGGCGCGACGACCGATCCATGGATGATGGGGTTGATTCTTTCAACCACCGCTCTGGGGGTGGTGGTTCCCATCCTCAAGGAAGCCGGGCTGAGCCAAACCCTGTTCGGCCAGACGATTTTACTGGCGACCGTCATTGCCGATTTCGTTACTATGTTTTTGATCAGTGTGCTGGTCGCGGTCATTTCGCGCGGATTGACGGCTGAGATTTTGCTGGTCTTCCTGCTGTTCGTCGCTTTTTTCTTCGCAGCACGGTTCGGATCTTTCCTGAGCCGCATCGAATGGTTGCAAAGAGCCATCGAGGAACTCAGCCACGCGACCGCGCAAATCAAAGTTCGCGCCGCTTTCTCCACCCTGCTGATTTTTGTGGTGCTTGCCGAAAACCTGGGAATCGAGATCATCGTCGGCGCCTTCTTGGCTGGAGCCGTCGTGGCGCTGTTGCGCACGCCTGAGGATAGAGCGCTATCGAGCCAGCTCGAAGCCATTGGCTTTGGATTTTTTATCCCGATTTTTTTCATCATGGTCGGCGTCGAGTTTCACCTGCCGGCGTTGCTTTCCTCAACCGGGGCTCTCCTCTCGGTGCCTCTGCTCCTCATCGCTGCCATTGCTGTTAAGGTGATTCCGGCAGTCGTATTTCGGCTCAATCACACGTGGCGGGAGACTCTGGCCGCCGGTATTCTGTTGTGTCCACGTTTGTCGTTGATCATCGCCGCCGCCGCGATCGGGGAAAAGCTGGGTATTATCGACGAATCCGTTAACGCCGGGATCGTGCTGGTGGCCATTGTTACGGTGACGGTGTCGCCCCTGGCTTTTCTGAGAATTTTCCCTGCGGCGCGAGTGAACGTTGGTCGCTCCATGGCGACCGATGCCGGGCTTGCGGCACCGTGATGGCATAAAGAGTGGCTTGAAGAGTCTTTGATAGGACGTGTGTGTGCCCGCGCGTCCGGGCGACTCACCGCTGGCGATAGTCACTATCGAAAGGATTCTTTAACAGGATTGTCTGCTCGCGTCCGGGCCCAACCGAAACTAGGATAATCTCGGTGCCGATCACTTCTTCAATTCGCCGAACATATTTTTGAGCGGGCTTAGGCAGGTCGGAAAACTGCCGCACTTTGCCGAGCGGAGCGTTCCACCCCTCGATAAATTCGTAAACCGGCTCGGCCTTTTGCATCACCTTTGCGCTTGCCGGGAATTCGTCAATCGACGACCCTTGATAACGATAGGCGGTGCAGACCGGGATTTTCTCAAAACCGGTCAATACGTCGAGCTTGGTAAGCGCGATACCGGTCATGCCGTTCATGCGCACGGCGTGGCGCACGCCGACGGCGTCAAACCAGCCGCAACGGCGCGAACGCCCGGTGGTCGCGCCGAATTCGCCGCCTTCGCGGCGGAGTTTTTCGCCTTCCGACCCGTCGAGTTCGGTCGGAAATGGTCCGCTGCCGACGCGCGTCGTGTAGGCTTTCGAGATGCCGATCACTTGCTGAATATTTTGCGGTCCGACACCGGAGCCCGAACAAGCGCCGCCGGTGACCGTGCTCGAGGAGGTCACATACGGATAAGTGCCGTGATCGATATCGAGGAGCGTCCCCTGGGCACCCTCGAAAAGCACCCGCTTGCCTGAGCGCATTTTTTGATCGAGCAAAACACCGGTATTGGTCACGAAACGCTTAAGCTCTTCGCGGTAACCCGTGTAGCGGTCGTGGATGGCGTCGAAGTCCAGCGCTCTTTCGTTGAGAATGGCCTTCAAGTAGAAATTTTTCTCTTCGATGTTGCGCTGGAGTTTCTCGCGGAAAGTGTCTTCCTCCAAAAGGTCGACGAAGCGGATGCCGACACGGGCGACCTTGTCTTCATAGGCCGGACCGATACCGCGGCCGGTCGTGCCGATCTTGCCTTTGCCGCGCAGGCGCTCGCGCGCGAGGTCGATGGCTTTGTGATACGGCATGATCACGTGGGCCTGCTCGCTGATGCGCAGTTGCTCGTCGCTGGCGAGATGACCGCGGCTCTTGAGCGCGGCAATTTCCTCGATCAAAATTTCAGGGTCGACCACCACGCCGTTGCCGATGACGCAAAGCTTATTCGGGTGCAGTGCGCCGGAGGGAACCAGGTGAAGGATGGTTTTGTCACCGTCGACGACGAGCGTGTGACCGGCATTGTTGCCGCCCTGGAAGCGCACGACGATATCCGCCTCCTGGGTAAAAAGGTCGACGATTTTACCCTTGCCTTCATCACCCCATTGGGCGCCGATGATCGCGACGTTTGCCATTTGACCTCAGGCACGATACGCGCGGCGTGAGGCGCGAGTCAGGGCACGGCGTGCCGTGCCCTAACAATGATCGCCTCTTGCCCGCTGCCTATTTATCACAGTTTAACCAAGGTTGCCGAGACGATTTGCGGCAGGGCGCGGAGCTCATCGAGAGGTTTTTTGCTTACGAGTTCGTCGACGTGCGTGAACGAAATCGCATTGCCGCCCTTTTGGCTGCGGCCGAGCTCCATACCGGCGATATTGATGCCGTTATTGCCCAGAATGGTGCCGACCGCGCCGACGACTCCCGGGACGTCTTTATTTTGCAATATCAGAATATAGCCTTCGGGCACGGCTTCGAGGTAAAAACTGTTGACGCGCACGATGCGCGGGTATTTGGCGCCGAAGATCGCCCCTTCTATTTCCAAATTTTCCTTGCCGTTTTTCGCCTTGACCGTGATCGAGCTGGCAAAATCGCCGGCCTCCTCGCCTTTGGACTCTACGATCTTGATGCCACGCTCTTTGGCCATAACCGGCGCGTTAACGTAGTTGACCGCTGATTCCAAAACCGGGGATAAGAGCCCTTTCAGTACCGCGATGGTGAGCGGCGCGACGTTGTACTGAGTCACATCGCCGCGGTATTCCACTTGGACTTCATCGGGCAAGGAGCCGCCCATCTGAGTGTGTAGGCTGCCGAGCTTCTCGCCGAGCGTAAGATACGGTCGCAGCACGGCTAACAGCTCGGGGCTTACTGACGGGACGTTGACGGCATAACGGACGACTCCCTTGGAGAGAAAATCCACCATCTGTTCGGCCACCGCGACGGCGACGTTAAGCTGAGCTTCGTCCGTGGAGGCGCCCAGATGGGGAGTCGTAATGACTTGTTCCAGCTTCAGCAAGGGATGATCGGCTGACGGCGGCTCATCGACATAAACGTCCAGGGCCGCGCCGGCGACCTTGCCTTCTTTGATGGCGCTCGCGAGATCCTGCTCGTCGACGATGCCGCCGCGCGCGCAATTGATTACCCGCACGCCGGTTTTCATTTTTTCAAAAGCAGCCCGGTTGATCAGTCCCTGAGTTTCCGGAGTCAGCGGTACGTGGACGGTAATAAAGTCCGACTTGGCGAAAATTTCTTCCAGCGTTCCAGGCACCACACCCATGCGCGCGATATTCTCAGCGGCGATGAAGGGATCGTAGCCGATCACCTTCATTCTCAAGCCGGCGGCCCGCTCGGCGACGATGCGGCCGACGTTGCCGAGACCGATGACGCCGAGGGTTTTGTTGCACAGCTCGACGCCGACGAATTTGTTGCGATCCCACTTGCCGCCCTTGAGCGAAGCGACCGCTTGAGGGATATGGCGGGCCAGCGCCATCATCAAGGCGATCGTATGCTCGCCGGTGGTGACGTTGTTGCCCCCGGGAGTATTCATGACGACGATGCCGCGCTTGGTGGCGGCGTCGGCATCGATGTTTTCATGGCCCACGCCGGCACGGCCGATGACCTTTAGGTTTTTTGCCGCGTCGATCAAATCGGCGGTGATTTTCGTGCCGCTGCGAATGACCCAGCCGTCGTAATCGGCGCAGATCTTCTTGAGCTCTTCGGGCTTTAGCCCCAACTTGACGTCGACGTCGAAACCTTCGGCGTTCTTGAATACGTCCAAGCCTTCAGGAGCTAGCGAATCGGTGACGAGAATCTTCATTAGACTAAGGCAAGGCGTCGAGCAGCACTTCCTGTGCGGCCGCAACGCCTTTGCCGAAGGGAATCTCGGCACCGAATTTTCGTAGCGACATTTCCAAGGCGGCGATAGCGGTGATCACGTCGAATGCACCCATGTAGCCGACATGCGCGACGCGGATAACTTTGCCCTTGAGCTGATCTTGTCCTTCGGCGAGCGTAACATTCATCTTGTCGCGCAGGAAATCGAGCACCGCATCGGCGTCGATGCCCTCGGGCATGTAAACGCCGGTGGCCGCCGGGCTCGGGCTATCCGGCGCCAGCAATTTTAGCCCTAACGCTGTTACTGCGGCCCGAGTAGCCCGGCATAGGCGCAGGTGGCGCGCATAAACATTTTCCAGACCCTCGCGGTCGATCATGTTGAGCGAGGCGCGGACGCCGAAGACCAAGGACACGGCGGGGGTAAAAGCCCCGGAGCCCTTCTGCTGGTTTTTCCGTTCCAGGTTTAGATCGAAATAAAAGCGTGGCAACTTAGCCGTCTTGGTCTTTTCCCAGGCACGGTCGCTGAGCGCGACGAAGCCCAACCCCGGCGGCAGCATGAGCGCCTTCTGCGAGCCTGTGACCAGCGCGTCGATGCCCCAGTCATCGAACGGCAGAGGTACGACCCCGACGGCGGTAACCCCATCGACCAACAAGAGCGGTCCGTTATGGACCAGCTCGGCGATCTCCTTGACGGGATGGAGCACGGTGGTTGAAGTCTCGCTCGCCTGGATCATTACGCCTTGAATGTCGGGATTGGCTTTGAGCTGCTTTTCGACCTCGGCGACTTTCACCGCCTGACCCCAAGGCACTTTGAGCTCGACGGGATCTAGACCATAGGAGTTGG
>JAICHC010000245.1 GCA_025922795.1 Candidatus Binatia bacterium
TCCAAGCCCAGGCAAAGCGTCTGTGCGCTATCGGCCACCACCCGATCCACGCCCGAGGTGCTTAATTTTGGGCGTGGGTGCGAAAACGTCCGTTGAGTCCTGGTGCCTGCGCTTTCCACGACTCGCCCCTTCGTCCCAATAGGTCTACTAACTAACGAACTCCTTAATAATGTGAGAAGAGCCCTCGTGACTTGGACCTCGGCGGCCTGATTCCTCGCACCAACGAGCCGCAAGACTCCTCTTAAAATCACGGTTTTTGCCGAGCTATATATATTCGGGGGTTCCCCCTATAGGCTTGTCAACCGCAACCACAACTTGACAACTCCCAAAGGCGTATTTAATTTTTTTTCAGCTAATTTGCCGAAGGGAGGATCAGTTATGGAATTAGTCCGATGGGAACCGTTTACAGGGTTGAATACAATTCAGTCACGGATCAACGAGCTGTTCGACGAAACCTTCGGTCGCTCGCGAACATTTGCGAATGCAAACAGCGGGGTCTGGGTTCCTCCTGTGGACGTGCTTGAAAGCCGGGACTCTTACCTCATTCGTGCAGAGCTTCCCGGAATGAAAAGGGAAGATTTTAACCTCGAGGTAAGAGAGGGAACGTTGACGTTGAGCGGTGAAAGAAGGTTCGAAGAACCCGCCAAGGGCGTCGAGTACCACCGGATCGAGCGAGTATCGGGTAAATTTGCGCGCTCCTTCTCGCTGCCGCACACGGTCAAAAGCGATGAGATCAAAGCGAGCTATCGCGATGGGATTCTCGAGATTCACGTGCCGAAAGCCGAGGACGCCAAGCCGAAGCAGATTGCCGTCAACATTCATTGATCGTTAGGCGCAATGGTGTGACACGGAGAACCGGCTTCCCTGGGTTTGGGCGTGCGCTCGGGGCGGCTTATGTGCCACCCTGGGCCATCTGGGCGACGATCGCGCGCGCGGCGCCGATTGGGTCACCGGCTTCAATGATCGGCCGGCCGACCACGATGTAATCGACCCCCGCGCGCACCGCCTCGGCCGGCGTCATGATGCGTTGCTGATCGTTGCGGCCGGCCTCGACTGGGCGGATGCCAGGCGTGACGATGACGAAACGGCGGCCGCAAGCGGCGCGAATGTCGCCGACCTCGTGCGGCGACGCGACCACACCGTCCATCCCAGCTTCTTTCGTCAACAGCGCGAGCCGCACGACTTGATCGGCGACTTTACGCTCGACGCCGACGCGCTGCAGATCGTCCTGATTCAAACTGGTTAACACCGTGACCGCGAGCATGATCGGCCGGCGTCGTTTTTCCTGACGGCAGACGCGCTCGACTTCTTTGACGGTCGTGCGCATCATCTCCAAACTCCCGGACGCGTGAACGTTGAACATTTTGACGCCGAGCCGCGTTGCTTCGATGGCGGCTTTGGCGACGGTATTGGGAATGTCATGAAATTTGAGATCGAGGAAGATCTCGCCGCCGAGCTGCTGGATCAACTGCACGGCTTGGGGCCCGGCGTGGGTGAAAAGCTGCTTGCCGATCTTGAACATGCCGAGTTCTCCGGCGAGCAGTTGCACAAGACTTTTGGCCTGATCCAGCGTGTCGACATCGAGGGCGACGATCAATCGCTCGCGCATGGAACCGCGTTTACGCACAAGCTCGAGCTTCGAAGCCATGTTTATGCCTGAAGCGTTTCGTTGAGAATTGTTCTGAGCCGCTCGGCCCCGTCGGCAATCGGAATCTCGTTACTTTTGCCGTCGCGTCGGCGCCGCAATTCTAGATAACCCTTTTCCAATCCTTTGGCGCCGATCGTCACACGCAGGGGAATGCCGATCAGATCGGCATCTTTGAATTTCACGCCGGGGCGTTCGTCCCGATCGTCCAGCAGCACTTCCACGCCCTGCGCTTGCAGCTCCTGATAGAGCTTATCGGCCGCCTCGCGGATCGCTCTGTCTTTGTAATTGATCGGCAGCAGCAGAATCTGAAACGGCGCAATGGACAACGGCCAGATAATCCCGTCGGCATCGTGGTTCTGCTCGATCGCCGCGGCGACCATGCGGCTGATACCGATGCCATAACAGCCCATCTCAATAGGGCGTTCGCGTCCTTCGGCGTCGAGGTAGGTGGCGCCCATGGCTTCGCTATACTTGGTTCCGAGATAAAACACCTGGCCGACTTCAATGCCGCGGTGGGTTTCCAGCGAGCCGCCATCGCAACGCGGGCAGGGATCGCCAGCGCCCGCGAGGCGCAGATCGGCAAAAGCTGCCGGCGTGAAGTCGCGCTCCTGATCGACCTGAACCCAATGAGCGTCGATTTCGTTGGCGCCGGTAACCGCGCCGCGCATGCCATGGACGCCGAGATCGGCGATCATCCGCAGTTTCAAACCGATCGGTCCCAAAAAACCGGGCGCGACGCCCGCAGCTTCAGCCACCGCCGCCTCATCTGCCAGGGTCAAATCCGTGGATTTCAAAAGCGCGCGAAACTTGAGCTCGTTGATCTCGTGGTCTCCGCGCACCAACGCGGCAACCAACTCATCGTCGTCGATCCGATAAACCAGTGTCTTGATAAACCTGTCGGCGGGTAGCTTGAGAAACTCGGCGACCTCGGCAACTGTCTTTTTCCCCGGAGTCGAAACTTTTTCCAGAGGCGGGGGATCCTCGGCAATATCGCGCCCATCGGGCCGTCGCGCTTTGACCTCGGCCTTCTCGATATTGGCCGCATAATCGCAGCTATTGCAGCTGACGATGGCGTCTTCGCCGGACTCGGCGAGCACTTGGAATTCATGGGACACGCTGCCGCCGATGGCTCCGGTATCGGCTTCAACGGGACGAAAGCTCAAACCGCAGCGAGTGAAGATCCGCTTGTAGGTTTGAACCATGCTGTCGTATTCGCGCCAGCAGTCTTCCACATCGGTGTGAAAGCTGTACGCGTCCTTCATGATAAATTCGCGACCGCGCATCAGCCCGAACCGGGGACGCACCTCGTCCCTAAACTTGGTCTGGATCTGATAGAGATTAAACGGCAGCTCTCGATAGGAACGAACCGAACGTCGCACCAGGTCGGTGATAATTTCCTCATGGGTCGGACCGAGGCAGAAGTCGCGTTCGTGGCGATCTTTGAAACGCAGCAGCTCCTTGCCGTACATCTCCCAGCGCCTGCTCTCCTGCCACAGCTCGGCGGGCGAGCAGATCGGCATCAAAAGCTCCTGGGCTCCCGCCCGGTCCATTTCCTGGCGCACGATTTGTTCGATCTTGCGGATGACTTTGAGCGCCAACGGAAGATAATCGTAAATGCCACGGCTAATTTGGCGAATGAATCCCGCGCGCACGAGCAGTTTGTGGCTTATAACTTCGGCGTCAGCCGGATCCTCCTTGACGGTGGGCAAGAGGGTTTTGCTCCAACGCATAACAGTAATCGTTACTTGGCGCCGTTCGTATCGCTACACTTGAAAGTTTTTCACCACCCGCGCGGCGCAGGGTTTCGCTTCCGCATCCCTCTATGACTCAGCACCCCGGTTTACTTTAGCCATGCGGCTAAAGGTAAAGGCATCGCGCCGAGCTAACTCAAGCGGATCTAGTGCAGTATGGGGAGAGGGAATCAACCGTCCGCGGCCGCCGCTTGCGTATCCGTTTTTTCGGCGGCAAATTTTTCCACTTCTTCCATCAGAGCATCGACGATCTCAGCTTCGGGGACTTTGCGGATGACTTCGCCGCGTTTAAAGATCAAGCCGATGCCTTTACCGCCAGCGACGCCGAGGTCCGCCGCACGCGCCTCGCCCGGACCATTGACCTCGCAACCCATCACCGCCACGTGAATGTCCAAATTGCGGTAAGGCAACATTTTTTCTTCCACCTTCTTGGCCAAACCGACGAGATCGACGTCGGCACGGCCGCACGAAGGACAGGCGACGAACGTGAGACCCGCTTCTCTGAGCTGCAGAGCCTTGAGGATTTCAGTACCGACGCGCACTTCTTCCACCGGATCGGCGGCCAGCGAGACGCGAATGGTGTCGCCGATTCCTTCGGCCAGCAGCGTGCCTAAACCGACGGCGGACTTGATTGTGCCGACCGTCGGTGTGCCGGCCTCCGTAACGCCGAGATGGAGTGGATAATCGACCTGCTCGGCGAACATCCGATAGGCTTCGATCATCATCAGCGGATCGGAGGCTTTGAGCGAGACTTTAATTTCTTGATAGCCGACGTCTTCGAGAATGCGGATGTGCCGCAAACCGCTTTGAACCATGCCCTCGGCGCTCGGTCCGTGGTATTTTTGCAACAAATCCTTTTCCAGGGAACCGGCGTTAACGCCGATACGAATTGGAATTTTTCGCTCGGAGGCGGCTTTCACCACTTCTTCCACGTACCTGCGCGCGCCAATATTGCCGGGATTGAGACGTAATCCGTCGACGCCCTGCTCGATCGCAATCAATGCCAGTTTATAATTGAAGTGAATGTCGGCCACCAGCGGAATGCGAATCCTCTTTTTGATCTCCTGCAACTGTTCTGCAGCTTCGCGCACCGGCACGGCGCAACGCACGATTTCGCAACCGGCCGCCTCGAGATCCCAGATTTGTTGCACGGTAGCGCGCACATCACGGGTATCGGTCTTGGTCATCGATTGAACGGTGATGGGCGCATCGCCGCCGATTTTGACCTTGCCGAGCTGAATTTGCCGGGTTTTACGGCGTTTAATCACAGGCTCACTATAGAGAACGGTTCGGAGCGGGTCAACAAAGCATCATCCGGGCACGAGTTGGTCGCGCAACCACCGCCGGCTAACCTTTATTGTCGGCTGCCGCAGGCGCTGATGCTGTGCTGCTTTTGCCGGTTTCGGGCTGCCGTCTCGGGCTTTGCTGTTCTGGCGGCGCATCATTTTTCTTCCGCCGGTCGCCCTCGGGAATGATCAGCAGACGGCGATAGGATCCTTGGCCCAAACTTTTGGTGGAGACCCAGGGGTCGTCCTGGAGCGCGGCATGGACGATCCGCCGGTCTGCTGCGCTCAGTGCATCCACAGTTACTGTCTTTCTTTGCCGCTTGGCCTTTTCGCCGAGGCGCAGTGCCATATCTTCAAGCGATCTCCGCCGCCGCTCGCGATAATTCTCAATATCGACAACAATGTGCGGGCCTTCGACGCCTTGGCGCTCGCCGCCGATACGGGTGATCAGGTATTGCAACGCTTCCAGAGTCTGACCCTTGCGGCCGATCAAAAGTCCGCTATTGTCCGCGCGGATCTCGAGAATGATCTCATCGCCCGTCGCGGCGGATTTCTGTTGTACCGTCGCGTTAACGCCCATTCGGTTTAGAATTTCCTCCAGGGACTGTTTTGCCTTCTCGGCGGCCATCGCCGCTTCAATCGACGTGGCCGGTGCCTCGGGTGCGATCGGCTCCGGTTCCGCA
>JAICHC010000246.1 GCA_025922795.1 Candidatus Binatia bacterium
AGCGATGAACGAAGCGATCGCGGAAATTCCCAAGGCCGCGCCGGCTCTGCCTTGGCGCGCCAATTGATAACCATCCAGACAAGTAACGACGGAAGACGACTCTCCGGGAATGTTGAGGAGGATGGATGTGGTGGATCCGCCGTAGCGAGCGCCGTAGAAAATCCCGGCGAGTGCGATGATCGCGGTGGTGTGATCCATCTTGAGCGTGAGCGGCAGCAGCATAGCGATCGTTGCCGCCGGCCCCAACCCCGGCAATACGCCGACCGTGGTGCCGAGAATCACGCCCGCCAAACACCAAAATAAGTTGATCGGCGTCAGTGCGACCGAGAAACCGAGGAGGAGATTACCAAGGGCGTCCACGTCAACGATCTCGCTTCAAGTCAAAATCCCCAAAAGCCCTTGGGTAGAGACACGTCGAGCGCAACAACGAAAATCAGCTGGAACGCCACGGCGAGACCGATCCCGACACCGAGGGCAAGTAAAGCCGGACGACGGTCCAAAACCACAACGAGAAAAATTGTGAGAACGACGAAGCTCAGGAGAAAACCGATCCTGCCGAGAAGAGCGATCGCAACCATCAGCGCCAACCAACCCGCCAAGGCTCGGCCGCCCGTTCTCCAGGAAGATGATTTACCTTTCTCTCGGTTCGCGTCAGCCGATCCCGATACAAAAATCAAACAAGCGGCAAAACCCACCAGACCGATACCGAGCCAGAGCGGAAAAAAGCCGGGTCCCGGGCCCACTTCGGAGACATAGGCCAGTTTGGCTGCCACCGAGATCACATAGATCCCGAACGCGCCGA
The DNA here is from genome assembly GCA_025922795.1 of Candidatus Binatia bacterium. Next base: position 803 of record JAICHC010000246.1, read on the forward strand.
GACACAGTGCGGAAATTAGATTTGCTTTATTTAGATTCACGGAAGTGTCCTGATTGCGACTGCTGTGAATAACGCTAATCGGGGATTCTCGCAAGGGGTAGGGGCAGGTTTGAAACCGGCCCCTACAAATCATGCTACGCAATCATGACGAATTATTTGGCGACGATCACGGGGCGGCGGAAGCGATGACAGTCAGTCTCTAAAGCGGCGCAGTTTATCCGAAAATTTTGCGCTCGACGCTTTGCCAATCATATTGCACGAAGTTATTCTCGCTCGGCGGCCGCATCTCCGGCGTTTCAGTCTCATCGAAGAGCCCGATGGAGGTCTGTCGAAGCTTGCCGGCGACGAGCGCTGGCGAGTGCGCTTCTACGACGACGGCGTCGGCATCGGAGCGATTCCACGCCCAATGAATCTTGTGCGCCGGAATGCGGTGAAAATCCCCTGCTTTGCATAAGAAGCCGCGCTCCTCGACAAAAAACCAGATTTCGCCCTCGAGCACGTAGTTGATTTGTTCGGCCTCGTGCGCATGCGGCGTGGTGTGATAACCCGGAGCCCGGGTGGCATACATAAGGCTGCATTCGTTGCCGAAGCCCCTGCGCACGACCATGGCGCCCTCGCCTTCCACGCCGGTGCGCACCACCTTGCGCTCAGGCACATCCGCGGACTTAACATGCAGGGACATGGGAAGCTCCTTGAAGAAATTGGAGTACTGGAGTGTTGGAGTAATGGAGTGATGCTCGGGACCCAACACTCCAGCACTCCAATACTCCATCACTCCGGTTTTTCCGGTTTCTTGTATCGCGCCTTCGGCACGATTTCGGCCACCGTGCCCCCCGGAGCGCGGAACTTGATCGGGACCACGCCCGGATCGCTGATAATTTCGCAACCGAATTGGTTTAGCTGCTCAGCCGACGCCCTCATGTCATCCACCTCGATCGCGAAGTGATGGATGCACGGTCCGAGCCCCGACGCGCGCGCCTCAGCCGAGTCCTCGCTGTCGTACTTGATCAATGCGAGATCGATGGCGCCGTCAGTCAGATGGCGCGAGGTATGATCCCTCACCTGGCCGGTTTCGACCTCGACGAAGCCGAAGCTCTTTTCGTAGAACTCCGTCGCCCTTTCTAGATCGTCGACCTTGAGAGCAATATGAACGATCCGCGCCATAATTCCTCCTCGTGCAGCGCCTCACGTTTAACACAGCCGAGAGAACCGATTCAACTTGGCGGAGTAGGCCGCTTAATTGCGCCGAGCGCGATCAGCGCTTTGCCAATCTGAATAATCTCTCCGCCGCTGCCGTGAGCGTCTCGTCCCTCTTGCAAACCGCGAAACGTGCGAAGTGCTTGCCCAGGTGTTTGTCCGCTTCCTGGTAGAACGGGCTGGCGGGGATACACGCCACGCCGACTTCGCGGGTCAACCACCTGGCAAATTGAAAATCATTTTCAAGTTCCGCCGGCGCAATGCCGCGCCAGTCGATCATGACGAAAAAACTTCCTTGCGGCTTGAAAGCCTTGCAGCCGATCGCCGCAAAAACGTCCAATATCCGATCGCGCCGGGCCTGGTAGCTGCGTTGTAAATTCTCAAAAAACGAAAACGGCAGATTCAATGCCTTCGCCGCAGCTGCTTGCAGCGGCGACGCCACGGCGTAAGTGATGAACTGGTGGGCCTGGTTGACCGCGTTGACCAATGACGCGGGACCGAGCGCCCAACCGATTTTCCAGCCGGTGACGCTGAAAGTTTTGCCGAGGCTGCTGATCGTCAGCGTACGCTCCGCCATTCCCGGCAAGGTGGCCAGGCGCGTATGAATCGCGTCGTCGTAAAGTATATGCTCATATACTTCATCGGTAATCGCGATCACGTCATGCTTTTGGCATAGCTCGGCGATGACCCTCAGTTCCTGGGGCGAGTACACCTTTCCTGTCGGGTTGTGCGGCGTATTGACGATGATCGCTCGCGTGCGGCGGCGGAACGCTTTTGCCAGCTCGTCGGGATCGAACGTCCAGTTCTCACCGCGCAGCGGGACGTAACGCGGCGTCACCCCGGCCATCACCAGGTTCGGCACATAGGTGTCGTACACGGGCTCGAAAACGATCACCTCGTCGCCCGGGTCGGTCAGGCCGAGAATCGCAGCGAAGACCGCTTCGGTGGCTCCGCTGGTGACCAGAACATCGGTCTCCGGATCGAGCTTTTGCCGATAGAAACGCTCCGCATGCCCGGCGATCGCTTCGCGCACGGTAGGCATGCCGATCCCCGGAGCATACTGATTAAAAGCGCCGTTCACCACCGCCTCTACCGCCGCCGCTAAAATCTCCGGCGGCCCATCGAAATCCGGCGCGCCCTGACCGAGATTGACCGCGTCAAACTGTCGCGCCAGATTATTGATCTCGACAAAAACTGTCGTGCCGAAACCGGCCACGCGTTGGGACATCGTTAACATTTGTCAGCGATAATCGGAAAAGGTCTTCACCGGAATAACCACGATCTCCGGTTGGTTTCAACAGTCAGCTGTCGTGACATTGCACCGGTCACGGTACGGCCCGTGCCCCTACTGCTCACGCCTGTTACGTTCTAGAACTAGTAGATTGCTGAAAAGCCGGTGTGCAGGCTGCTTAAAAAGACTCAGAGGCGAGGCGCGCGAAGATCGATGAGCGGAGGCGTACTCTTCTTGTACGTTGACGCGAAATCGGCCGAGCGCAACGAAGCATATGAGTCTTTTGAAGCAGGCTGCTGGACATTTGCGCCGCGTTTCAATATCACAGGCTCAACGGACCGACGTTAAAGGAGACAATCACATGGCTCAAGCAGACGCTTTTAACATAGTCGAAGCGACGATAGGCGATATTCACGGCGCTTACAAAACCGGGCGACTCACCTGCCGTCAGCTGGTGCAAATCTATCTCGATCGCATCGAGGCCTTCGATAAGAAGGGCCCGACGATCAACGCAATTATTTCACTGAACCCTAATGCGCTCGAGGAAGCTGATCGGCTCGACAGCGCGTATCAATCAAGCGGCCCGGTCGGTCCGCTGCATGGCATTCCGGTGATCGTCAAAGACCAGGCCGACGTCAAAGGCATGCCGACGACCCTCGGCTCGGTGCTGTTCAAAGACTATTTTCCCGATCGCGATTCGTTCGTCGCCGAGAAATTGAAAAACGCCGGTGCGGTAATTTTGGGCAAAGGCACGCTCGGCGAGCTTGGCGGTGGCGACACGCATGGCTCGCTTTTTGGCTCAACCCGCAATCCCTACGACACGGAGCGCACCGTCGGAGGCTCTTCCGGAGGATCGGCGGCAGCGGTCTCGGCGAATTACTCGACGGTAGGCATAGGACAGGAAGGCCTCGCCTCGATCCGCCGCCCTTCGACCTGGAACGGCATCTCCGGCATGCGCCCTTCCGGCGGCCTCGTCAGCCGGGGCGGCGTGTACGGTTGTTGGCCGGAAGTTTTCGGCTCGCTCGGCCCCATGGCACGCACGGTGAAAGATCTGGCGACCTTGTTGGACGTCATGGTCGGCTACGATCCGGAAGATCCGATCACGGCGCGCGGCGTTGGCCATATTCCTGACAGTTTCACGAAATTCTTGGATAAAGCCGGACTCAAAGGCGCGCGGCTGGGAATTTTGCGCGAATCCATCGGGCTCAATGCCGAACCGGAGTCTGAAGACTTTAAGAAAATTCAGGAAGTATTCGATCGCGCAGTCGGTGAGCTCAAATCAGCCGGCGCCGAGATCGTTGACCCGATCGAAATTCCGAAAATCAAAGAGCTGCTCGCCAAGCGCTCGGGCGCGCCGGGAGAAACCGATCAATCGTTTGCAAACTATTACGGCCGGAGTGCCAAGCGGCCATTCCAAACGCCTCAGGAGGCGGCCGCCGCACCCGACTTCGCCAAAGTCGTCAAACGCTCGCAGGATCGCTTCAAGCGAAAACCCGACGCGGCGAGACATTATGAGAGCTTAAAGGCGCAAGATGAATTGATGACCCTTTTTCTGAAAGTTATGGCCGATCACAAGCTCGACGCGATCGTGCACAAAGCGGTCGAGCACCAGCCGACGTTGATCAAGGACGGCATCGCCCCGCCGTTCGTTGATCAAAAAGGCGCGCCCCATCTCAATACCTTTTTAGTTTACGTTCCGACGATCGTCGTTCCGGCCGGCTTCACGCGCGACAACCTGCCCGCCGGCGTCTGCTTCATCGGACGACCCTACGACGACGGCAACTTGATTAAGTTCGCTTACGCCTACGAACAAGCAACGCAGCATCGCAGGCCACCGGCAAGCACCACGGCGCTGTGAGGAGCCGAACATCGTGGCCGCTGCCAAATTAACCGGCGCTACAGAATAATGGCAGGCTAATGTTCCGCGTCATTGGCCCTCACTAAATCGGAGGTCTTCGTACGGCAGTATTTGAGTGGCAAGTACAACCAACCGTCTGTCTAGAGTATTCCGAAGCATTGGAGCCGTAGAACCTTGCCGTTGGCTTCAGCCGCAACCGACGTAGATTTGGATGGCATAAAGCCTCCACATTGATACTCAACCTGGAAGTCCTTGGCGCAACCGCGTTTCGGATCCCC
>JAICHC010000247.1 GCA_025922795.1 Candidatus Binatia bacterium
ATTACCCAAGCTTGAACGTGAAATCACAGCGCGAAGACCCCTGCTCGATGCTCAACCTGTATAGACAACTGATCGTTATACGCCGCGGCGAACCCGCACTCGAAGTGGGCCGCTTCGAGTCGGTGACGGCCGAGGGTGACGTCCTGGCCTATTTTCGCCGCGCCGGCCGAGGCGCGAGCACGTTTCTGATCGCCTTAAACCTCGGCCAGGTTCCGCACCTGTTCCATTGCCCAGAGAAGGCTTGCGACGGCACGATTGCGCTCTCTACATTTCTGGATCGCTCGGGCGAGCCGGTTCGCGGCGATCTCCAATTGCGCGCGGATGAAGGGGTGATCATTCGCCTGGCAGACTAAGGGATGTATCGGCATGGTTGGATTAGGGGAGCGGTGAAGCAGCAGATGCAATTCATCGCGCCGCTCATCACGAGCGCAGCTATGACGAGTTAAGGGGACGTATGATTGACGACCTCTGGTACAAAAATACCGTCATTTACAGCCTGGATTTGGAAACCTTCATGGACGCAAACGGCGACGGCGTCGGCGACTTTGAGGGCTTGGTGCGCCGTCTGGATTATCTCGCGTCGCTCGGTATCGACACGGTCTGGCTTGCCCCGTTCCAGCCGACACCGAATCGGGATAACGGCTACGATATCTCGGATTTTTATGGCGTCGATCCGCGCCATGGCTCGAGCGGCGACTTCGTAGAGTTTATGCATCAGGCGGAAAAGCGCGGCATTCGGGTGATTATCGATCTGGTCGTCAATCACAGTTCCGATCAGCATCCATGGTTTCAGTGCGCGCGCAGCAACAAGGATTCAAACTATCGTAATTGGTATGTCTGGTCCAAGAAACGCCCGTCCGACTGGCGGTCCGGTTTGGTTTTTCCCGGCGTGCAAAAATCAACCTGGACCTATGACAAGGAGGCCCGCGAGTATTACTTTCACCGATTTTACGAATTCCAGCCGGACTTGAACATGGACAACCCTGCGGTACGAGCAGAGATCCGGCGCATCATGGGTTATTGGCTCGCGCTGGGAGTCATGGGATTTCGACTGGACGCGCTGCCGTTCATCATCGAAACACCGGCTCCCGGAGCAAAGAAACCGAAAATGAAATTCGAATATCTTGACGAGATCCGGACATTTCTCCAGTGGAGGCGCGGCGACGCTATCCTGCTCGCGGAGGCGAATGTCTTGCCGCCGGAAAACCGCAAGTATTTCGGCCGGAACGGGGACGGCGTTCAGATGATGTTCAACTTTTTCGTCAATCAGCATCTCTTTTACACCTTGGCGACGGCCGATGTTGATCCACTCGCCAAAGCCTTGCTCGCGACAAAAAAAATGCCGCCGACGGCGCAGTGGGCGCAGTTCCTGCGCAACCATGACGAGCTTGATCTCGGTCGACTTACGGAAGAGCAGCGGACGAAAGTATTTGCGCGGTTCGGACCACAATCGGCGATGCAGCTCTATCACCGCGGCATCCGCCGCCGCCTCGCGCCGATGCTGGGGGACCAGCGCCATGTCGAGCTGGCTTACAGCGTGATGTTTTCGCTGCCCGGCACGCCCGTGATCCGTTACGGCGACGAACTCGGCATGGGCGATGATCTATCTCTCAAAGAGCGCGCCGCCGTGCGCACGCCCATGCATTGGAACAGCGAAGCGCAAGCGGGTTTCTCGACCTCGCCTAAACTCGTGCATCCGGTCATTTCTGAAGGTCCTTACCGATTTGCCGAGCGCAACGTCGACGCGCAACGGCGCGATTCTGGTTCACTGCTCAACTGGACGGCGCGCATGATCCGCCTGAGGAAAGAATGTCCGGAAATCGGCTGGGGCGATTGGAAACTACTCCGCAGCGGAGTGCCGTCCGTGCTGGCGATGCGCTATGATTGGCGCGGCAATTCCATTGTCGTCGTTCATAATTTCGACGAAAAACCCCATGAGGTTCGGATCAATCCGGAAGTCGAGGGTGGAAACAGGTTGGTCAATCTTTGGGTTGAAGAACAAAGCACCGCCGATCCAAGCGGCACCCACAGGATAGCGCTCGAAGCCTATGGCTATCGCTGGTATCGCGTCGGCACCCTAAACCACATACTCAGGCGCCAACCGGAGTGACTCTTGGTTTCGAGCAAAACATTGTCGCACACCGACGGTGTACTGATCCATCACCGTTTTTCGGCGGCACTCTCTTTCAGTTGCTATTTAATTCCGCTAAGCGGCGAATCATTGTAACGCGCGAGCAAGTCAGCGGCATCGCGATAGATGGCAAAGCAACCGGCGGCCCGGAGCTCTTCTGCGCTCCAGCCGCCGCATAGCAATCCAATCGTGCGCAACCGTGCTTGTGCTGCCGCTTGCGCATCGTAGGGCGTGTCGCCCACGCTCAAGACGCCATCGGGTGCAACATCGCCCAAGGCGGAAAGAGCGGCGTGAAAAATATCCGGATAGGGCTTTGACTTCTCGGCGTCGTCGGAGGATGTTTCGGCATCGATCAGATCCTCGATGGCCGCGATTTTCTTGTAGGCGGTAAGCTCATCTTCCTTGGCGGAAGAAGCCAGCGCTATGCGCTTGCCTTCATGCCTAATCCTTTCGAACAACTGCCGCACGCGCGGGAAGGGCTTTACGCGCGGCAAGTAATCTCGCTTAAAAAGGTCGCTGCGATACCGATCGAGTTCTTTACCGAACTTCTCCATATCTTGTTGGGACAGGAAAACAGGTAGCAGCTGATCTCCGCCCTTGCCGATCTGCTTGCGAACTTCCTCAAAGGAAACATTTTTGCCGAATCTGCCGAATGCCACCCGCCACGCCTCCGCATGCAGATCGACCGAGTCCACCAATGTGCCATCGACATCAAAAATAATCGCCGTGATCATGGGCTCTCCTGAATTCATCTGATTACCAGCGACACAGGGAAGTTCGCGATGTTTTCATGCCCTCACAAACTCATCCCTTCGACTTCATGGACAGCAAAAACTCTCGTTTCACTTTCGAGCGTCACGGCTGCGCTGCCTGGACGCGCTGCCGTTCTTTGCCCAGTGCAGCGATTTTCCCAGTTGACGACGCAGGCCTGCCTGAGCGTTGGTCTTTTTGCCGTTTTTCATCCTCTGAGTCAGCAGAGCCAGCACGGCGGCTTCGTCGGCACGCAACTCGTCCACTGGTTTCAATTTCGTTGTGCCCGGTGACGATGCCTCGCCCAGCGATCCGTCGCGGTAGGCTTCGAGCACGACGGGATGGATGTAACATTTTCGACAGACCGCTGTCGTGTTGCCCAAGACTTTAGCGACCGCTTCGATGGCTTTGGCGATTTTTCTTGTCGCCGCCGCTTGGTTGCCGTCCCAGCCTGCTGCCTTGAGACTCCGTGCCGTCAGGACGGTGCCGGCCCAGGTGCGAAAATCTTTGCTGCTAAATTCCGTGCCGGCGACTTCCCGCAGGTAATCGTTAACGTCCGCGGACTCGATCTTGCAGCGCTCGCCGCCGTCGCCGATGTATTGAAACAATTCATGCCCCGGCAGATCCTGGCACTTCCGGATGATTCGAGCGAGCCGCCGATCGTTGACATCGACCGTATGTTGCACGCCGCTTTTGCCCCGAAACTCGAACTGGATTTTCGCTCCCGTTACATTGGCGTGGCGGTTGCGCAAGGTTGCCAGGCCGAATGAATGGTTCCGGCGTGCATACTCGTCATTGCCGACGCGGATCATACTTTTTTCCAACAGTCGCACCACGGTAGCCAGGATTTTCGCGCGCGGGAGACCGGGCAACGCGAGATCCTGCTTCACCCGCCGGCGAATCGCCGGCAGTTTTCTTGCGAACGCGACCATTCGATCATACTTGCTCTCGTCGCGGATTTCGCGCCAACGCGGATGATAGCGATGCTGCTTTCTGCCTTTGGCGTCCCGACCGGTAGCTTGAAGGTGGCCGTTAGCCAGCGGACAAATCCAGACGTCGCGCCAAGCCGGAGGAATCGCCAAGCTCTGGAACCGGCGAAGCTCTTCCGCATCGCGGATCCGGGTCCTATCCGGCGCAAAATAAATGAAGCTCTTACCGTTCTTGCGCCGCTTGTAACCCGGCGTCGCGTCGCTGACATAACGCAGCGGCGCCGCCTTCGCCGACTCGAGCGCTTGGGTGGCCTGGGCGCCGCCGACAGCTTGGATGTCCGTTTCGACGAGCTCAGCACGAGCCGAAGCCTCTCGAATCACTTCTAAGCATCCCGCTGGCCTGAGCACAGTTTAAATGTCAGCAATCGCTTCATGCGCGTACGCGCGTATTACAGCAAGACGTATACCACGGCCCATGAAGCGGCGGGGTGATTAAATTCCGTATCACGGAGTTTGGCACTTCGGCGCCAGCTTGACCTAACACCTGAGTTGTTTGAGGGAGGTAAAAAGCTTTCCTGTTTTTACATCACCAGCCGGGAAATCTGTATTGGAAGTGAGACATTCTTGCACAGTGCCCCATGATCATTGACGAGCTATTCACCTGCTGCTGTGCAGGCAAACGAGCGGCATCAGCATCGGTTGTATTCGCCCGCGAACTGGCTCACCTTTTGCGTTCCTCTTAAGCGGAAAAAAAGATAGACAAAATGACCAGACCCGGTGACATGTGCGCCATGCTCGAAGAGTTTTGTGCACTCAGTAGACGCGGGCGCCGTCATTCACGGAGGCAAAGTATGCAAACCTTGATCGGGAATCGATTCTCAAATTTCAACCCACAAGCAGCGCTCGGCTCAACGGATCCGGCGCCCTGCCGAGGCGGGTGCTAGTCGGATCGTCGTTCTGGCATAACGGGAGAAACAAACAAGGCTGAAAAAGCACCGCCGTTGATAGGCATCGCGTTCTACGAGTTCTAACCCCAACGGCGGTCAAACGGCCGTGCAAGTCCTTTGCGCATAGTCGAGCTGTACTCATAAGCTGACGCCTCAACGCAAACCGCTCTCGGAACCCGCCAATCGACGACCGTCGTCGGCGCAAGAGCCTGCGATGCGAATTGCCCAAGTCGCACCCCTGTACGAGCGCGTGCCGCCGCTGCTTTATGGCGGCACCGAACGGATCGTCTCTTACCTCACCGAAGAATTGGTGCGGCAAGGCCATGACGTCACGCTTTTCGCCAGCGGAGATTCCAGCACCAAGGCGAAGCTGGTAGCGTGCTCGGAACGGTCGCTGCGCCTCGACGAGCGCGTCATCGACCCCCTGGCTCATCATTTTGTTCTGCTTGAGGAAGTTTTCGCCCGGGCCGACGATTTCGATATCCTGCACTTTCACATCGATTATCTGCACTATCCGTTTTCGCGGCGGCACACCACGCGCCATCTGAGCACGCTGCACGGGCGCCTCGATATGACTGATCTGATTCCGCTCTACAGAAAATTCGGCGA
>JAICHC010000248.1 GCA_025922795.1 Candidatus Binatia bacterium
CGAAATCGACGACCATTTTCGCCGCATCGAATTGGCGGCGCGACGAATCGGCGAGCGCATGAATGTTTTCTCGGGATTCCCCCGCTCCGATGGGGACGAGCCTCGCCGCACCGAGGAAACGGGCGCCGATATCACAAGTGCCGTTGCCCAATCGGTTGCTTCCTGTCAGCAAGCAGCCAAAGAACGTGGCATTGATGTCGAAGTCGTTTATGCGCCGGATTCCCCGAATGACGAGGTGGTTGTGCCGCCGGCGGTCAGACGCCTTTTAAGCGCGCTGGTCGATAACGCCGCATTGGCGACACGCAACGAACGCGTGCGGCTCACGATCGGTCGCGAAAAGGGTGATTTACAACTAAGTGTCAAAGGAATGGGATCGAATCGAGTGGCGGACAAATTGAAATCGATGTTTGAGGCGGCGGCGCGTTTGGAGGGCACGCGCGACGCGAACGGAGAAGCGTTGGTGCGAGTGCGTAAGTATCTGGATACTGCCGGAGGTGATGTTTATTTAAAGAGCCACCCGGGAGAGGCTGCGGAGTTTGTCGTTCGTCTACCGATTGCAAGTGGTGCGCAGGCGGGCCGGCCAAGATAGCAAGAAAAAAAGTAGTTCGTAAAGTGTGTTTTAATTATCAACTTATCCAATTTAGGGAGGAATTTATGAAGGGCGTCGCCTCAGTTGGGGCTAAGTATTTTGTTGGTGCAGGTGTCATCGGATCGATGCTGCTGGCGCAGGGATGCCTTGCCACCCGTAACTGGGTCAAGGAACAGGTAGACCCGGTTTCTGGCCGCGTGTCGCAGACCGAAGGCCGTCTCGACAAGGCCGAAGGCCAGATTGGCAGCTTGGGCGGCCGGATGAGCGGCGTTGAAGGTAAGCTGGGCCAATTCGAAGGCCGCTTGGGCGAGGTCGACGCCAAGGCCGAGCGCGCCCTCAGCGCAATCTCCAACCTGCGCTTGGAGCGTAAGATCGTTATCGACATGAAAGACGGCGCCAACTTCGCTTTCAATTCGGCGAGCCTTCCGGCTTCCGCCCAACGCGAGATCGACGGCTTTTTGAGCGATCTTAGAGGCGACGCAGGCGAAGGCGCGATGTTCGTAGTTGCCGGGCACACCGACAACGTCGGCAACGACGACTACAATTATGAGCTCGGAAAGAAACGCGCCGAGGCCGTTGGGCGCTACCTGATCACGCAGAAAAAGCTCGACCCCATGCGGGTGATCCCAGTTTCGTATGGCGAGAGCGCTCCGACCACGGACAACAGCAGCCCGCAAGGCCGTGCGAGAAATCGCCGCGTCGAAATTTTGGTTTATCGCGACGGCATTACTTCGACGCCGGCGATGGCATCGTCGACTCCGGCAGAACCGGCACAACAGCCACAGCCGGCTCCGAGTTCCTCGCAGCAGTCCCAGGAGCAGCCGACCAATCGGCTCACACAGCGTTAGGCGCTCGTTAACGATCGAATGTCGAAGGTGGAAAAGGCGGAGCCTCCAGGCTCCGCCTTTTTTCATTGGTAGAGCCGGTCGATATAACCGCTATCGTCCAATTCGCGAATAAAATGAGTGTCCCAAAGGGCGATCGGATTGTAGCTCGAGACCTCCGGATTGCGGCGCACCGCCAGTTGAAAGACATTCGTGATTGCTTCGGGTTTGGGGTAGGGTTTGCGCTCCAGGGAGTGGGCCCACTCCTGGTACAGCGTTTCGACTTCTTCGTCGGTCTGTAGTTTCAAGATTGGGCTGGCGTGTTCCTTGAGGATCTCCAGAGTCTCTTGCCGGCGCGTCAGAAAAAAATGAATCGCGTCGACGAAACCCTTGGTGAGCTGGCGAATCTCATCTTGGTGGTGCTTGACGAATGTCATGGTGGTTGTCAAGGTGACGCCGCGGATCATCGGAATGGCACGAACCGTGATCACGTGAGCGCCGGCTTTAGCGGCGCGAGCGTCGTGCGGGATGGTGACGAAAGTGCCGGCAAAGTCGCCGGCCAAGACCCTTCTCCAGCGCTCCTCCGAGGAGCCGCGCAGTTCCACCAGTTCGACGTCGCCGCGGTCGGCGTCGAGGCCTTCCTGCTTGAGAAACAGCCACACGTTAAGCCCGGCATGGGAGGTTAACTTGTCGGCGACGATTTTCTTCCCCCGCAGATCTTGAACAGACCGGATGTCGGGACTCACGACCAACTTGTTCTCCGTCCAATTATTCGTGGCTTGAGCCAGATGGACGAAGTCCTCGCCGCCCCTGGCATTTCTAACGTAAAGATTGTGATGGTTGCCGGAGATCAGATCGACATGGCCGTTCTTCAACGATTCAACCGCTTTCTCGCGAATGAGCTGTGGCGAGGTATCGACGTCGAGCCGATTTTTGTGCCAGGAACCGGATTTATCCGCCACCAGCCAAAACGGCGCGTGGGAATTCGACCGGTAAATAATTCTAAGTGGACGATTGACCATGCGCTGTCCTTTCTCGATTGTTGAAGACACGCCCCTGTGTCGTAAAACGACGCCCTGGTATGGAATCTAGGCGCGCATTCTTAATCCAAGCCAAAGCGTGATTCCGGCAAGCAAGAGGATGCACCAGTTGGCGCTTTTAAGCCGACGTAACATCGAGTTCAAGTCCTCCGGTGTCACCGTCTCTCCGCTTTCGAAGCGCCGGACAAAACGGTGGCCGATCCCCAGAGCCTGGTAGACGCTAAAAATGACCAGCAGAAAAGCAAAAATCAGTTTGACGAATAGATTATAGGCGATCTCTTTGAAAAACGTCTCACGGTAGGCGGCCTTAAGCTCGGTGAGTTGAAACGCTCCGCTGAAAAGGATGATCCCGAGGGCGCCGACCTGAAGCGGATTATAAAACTTGAGACCACGGGCGAGAATTTGTAGCTTCTCCTCGTGCTTGTCAAACAGGGTAATCGACGGTAACAGCATGAGCCAAAATCCGACGACCGCCCCGAGATAGACGATCAAAGCGATAACATGAAGCCAGGAATAAAGCATGGGAACTAGCTCGAATGATCCACGAGCTTACGTCTGATTCAAAGACTCCCGATCGCGGAATTGGCTTCAGAAGTTACAAGCAGAACAGGCCGTCAAGGTTCAATCTTCTTGGAGGCCGACATTCTGTTTGTGATTTGGTCCTCGAGCGTTGAAGGATCCGGAGCCCTCATCCCCAGGCAAAACGCGAGCCCTTCTTAAACGGTCTGCCGGCGGCATCGTAATCTTGCCCGATGGCGTCCAGTTGCCTGCGAATGTTTTGCAGCTCTTGCTTCTGGCGGGTTTCGAATGCTTCGGCTTCTTTCGCTCGCCGTTCGAGGAATTCGGCAAGCTCGCGGTCGCGCTTGCTCGCGAAGTCGGATTGTGCCTTCTCCCATTTCTCGTAGGAATCTTTTAGCAGCGTTCTAATATGGTAATTGAGGTTGTCGCGGACGACCATCGACTTATTACAATTGGGGCAGAAGATGACGTTGCCGATGGCAAAATTCTTGACGTTTTCAACATGCACTTCATGGCATTTGAAACAGTGGAGAGGAATGTCCCAAGAATCGATTTCGGGAAGTTGAACGTAGTTGACCTCGGCCTCGGCCAATTCACTAACCGGAGCGGCCGGGCTTGACGGGGCGGACGGAGTGGGCGCAGTGCCTGCGGCTGGCGTCGGTGCTTGAGCCGGGCGACTCGCCGGCACTGCCGCTGCTGCTTTGCCTTCGCCTTTTCGGAAGCGCGATTCAAAATTATCCGGAAAATTGACTTCAGGGTGGATCTCTCTGGCCCGCGCAATGAGCGCCTCTTCGCTTTCGATATTGTTGGGATCCGTGACGCAAACATCGACCGGACAGACTGCGGCGCAAGCTTCGTAATCGTGAAAACCGACGCACTCGGTGCACAGCTTTGGATCGATGACAAAAACGGGGTCGCCCTGCGAAATCGCGTTATTCGGACATTCGGGCTCGCAGGCGCCGCAGTTGATGCAGTCGCTGGTAATCATCGTGGCCATGAAACCGATCCTCCAGGATAAGATAAAAGGAAATGCCAAGTCGGCGTGAAAGTCGATTCATCCTAGAGGAAAATTCCCGTTGTTGCAAATCACGATCTTCGGAGCCACCCGTTCAATTCAATTGAATTTTGAGGGTCAAGGGAACTCGAATTGTAAATTTAAAAACCCTCTTGGCGCAAAAAATAATGTGGGCTATGATGACTCATGGGTAGCCTGAAATTCGGGTTTCACCGATGCCTTCGAACTCTCGGCGGCGCGCTAATCGCCCTCGTGTGCGCCGGGCTTGGCGCTTCGGCCGCCGAATCTCCAAAGAAACTGCGACTGGCCTATGCCGGATGGGAGATCGGTACCGCCGTTGCTTATGTCGGCGTAGATGCCGGACTGTTTAAGAAGAACGGGATTGAAATAGAAGAGTTGCCGATCCGTGACACGCTTTCGGCCGGAGTTCAGGCGCTGATTGGCGTTGATCTGCTGATCGGCTTCGGCAGTCCGTTGGCGGTGTTGCAGCCCCTCACCAAAGGCGCGGATATCACGGTGATCGGTACCCATGTGCGTTTTGATCAGTATGGCATGGGGGTAGGCTCCGGCGTCTCTTCGATGAAGGATCTGAAGGGGAAAAAGATCGGTGTGTCCGCACTGGGCGCCAGGTCCGACTTGGTTGCGAGGGTTTTGCTCCGGCGCGCCGGTTTAGATCCGAGCAAGGACGTTGAGATGGTGGCCGCGGGTTTGTCGCCGGCTCGGACTTTGGCGCTGACCAAAAATTTTGTTCAAGGTGTGCCGCTGCGCCAGGATTTAGCCGCCGAGGCGCAGAAGCTGGGTATCAAGATTCTCGAAATGAAAGCCGTTCCGGTCATGATCGATTTGTTAATGACCACGCGTTCGTATATCAGGCGTGAAGAGGAGACGGTGCGGCGTTTCATGAAAGGATATGCGGCGGCGATTCAATTTTTCGTCTCCAAGAGAAGCGAAAGCCTGAACATCCTCAAAAAGTATTTTCCCGGCAATCAGGGTGTCGGCGTCGATGCCATGTATGACGCTTTCTCGGCGCAGCTCCGGCCGTTGCCCGAGTTGAACAACGAAGCCATGCAGGCTTTTGTCGACGTCGGCGCGGCGGTCGACCAGCGCACGAAAAGTTTGAAGCCTTCCGATATCATCGAGCCGAAGTTTTTCGACGAGCTCAAAGGCAGCAAATTTTTAAAGGATTTATATACCGAAAAAGTCAGCCTGTGAGTTAGCCGCGTTCTATCGCGCTCGTCACCCCTCGATCCTCTCATTTATTAAGGAGTTCATAAGTATCTAGACAAAGGGTTGGTTGAACACGAAGGGACGACTCGTTCCAAGCCCAGGCAAAGCGTCTGTGGGTCATCGGCCACCCCCCGATCCACGCCCCGA
>JAICHC010000249.1 GCA_025922795.1 Candidatus Binatia bacterium
GCCGCTCGGCGGCACCACAGTATTATAGGCGCGCGCGAGCCGAGTGATGCTATCGAGCAAAATGACCACGTCTTTTCCGTGCTCGACCAGACGCTTGGCTTTCTCGATGACCATTTCCGCGACTTGCACATGGCGCGTCGCTGGCTCGTCGAAAGTCGAACTGATGACTTCGCCGTCCACCGAGCGCTGCATGTCGGTCACTTCTTCGGGTCGCTCGTCGATCAGCAAGACAATCAGAATGACTTCCTTTTGATTGTACGCGATCGCCTTCGCGATGTGCTGCAGCATCATGGTTTTGCCGGTGCGCGGCGCCGCGACAATGAGACCGCGCTGTCCCTTGCCGATCGGCGTCAATAAGTCGACGATCCGGGTTGTGTAATCATCGGGCTGGCATTCGAGACGCAGACGTTCGTTGGGATAAAGCGGCGTGAGATTGTCGAAAAGAATTTTTTCCCGAGCTCGCTCCGGGTCCTCGTAATTGATCGTTTCCACCTTGAGCAAGGCAAAATACCGTTCACCCTCCTTGGGCGGACGGATATGACCCGATATGATATCGCCCGTTCGCAGGTTGAAGCGGCGAATCTGACTCGGTGAAACGTAGATGTCATCGGGACCGGGAAGGTAGTTGTAGTCGGGCGCGCGCAGAAAACCAAAACCGTCGGGCAGTGTTTCTAAGACACCCTCACCGTAGATGTGACCGTTTTGTTCTGTTTGCGCTTGCAGGATCGCAAAAATCAGCTCCTGTTTGCGCATATTCGCCGCGCCCTCGATATTGAAGTTTTTGCCGATCAGGGCGAGGTCGCCGATCTTCTTTTCTTTAAGAGCCTTTAAATTGAGACCGTTGTCTTCAACAGCCTCCGGCTCAGCGATTCGAGTTCTACCACGAACCATACACTACGATTCTCCTTTCATCTGAGGAAGTGCCCGAGGCAACTTCCCGGTGCGCGATTGTCGGTGCAATCTACCCAACTACGCTACGTACCCTGCCGAGGATGCGCCGCAAATTTTTACCGCAGCCGATACTGGCACTTACAGACGGTATTTGGCAGGCGCATGTCAGTACGACAGGACTACAATGCGGACGAAAATCTCTCTTTTGAAAAACAAATCAAATTGAACGCTTAAGGTCGAGTGAGCTTTTATTCGTGTGGGGATTAACTCAAAAGAGTTCTATCGAATTGAAAACTACCTGAGCAGAATATTATTTTAAAGAAGACATCTTGTCAACCCCCGGTGCGGCGATGAACGCGTTTTAGTCCGGAGATGCCGCGCTTCGCATCCCGCAAGTGTCGCAGCAATCCCTCGAGATCGTCGGGCAACGGGGCGACAAATTCCAACCGGTTGCCGGTGCGTGGGTGATCGAAAATCAATTTATCGGAGTGAAGTGCTTGTCGTGGAAACGATTCCACGACGGGGTCGCCCACGGATTGGTTCGCCCCCGATTTACGTTTGTGTCCGTAGACGCGGTCGCCGACCAACGGATGGCGTAAATCGGCTAAGTGGACGCGAATTTGGTGCGTCCGACCCGTGCGCGGACGAAGCCGCAACAGAGTCGCGAAATCCGACGCAGGCGCCCCGGCACCGAGCATAAAGCGCTCTTCTACCGTCCACTCAGTTACTGCTTCCCGGGCACGATTCAAAAAATGCACGCTCGACATCTTCTTTCTGTCCGAGCGGTGACGCCCGATGGGCCGATCGATGATTCCGTGCTCCTTCGATACCCAGCCGCGCGCGACCGCAATATATTCTTTCTCGACCAGGCGTTGTTTGAACTGCCGCACTAAACTTTGATATGCGAAGCCATTTTTCGCCACGACCATGACACCGGAAGTGTCCTTGTCCAGACGATGTACGATCCCAGGGCGACGCACGCCGCCAATCCCGTCGATGTCCGGACAATGATGCAACAGCGCGTTGACCAACGTTCCGCTCCAATGACCGGCCGCCGGATGAACGGTCATTCCCGGCGCCTTATTGAGAACGATACAATCCGGATCCTCATAGAGCACCGTCAGCGGCAGCGCCTCGGAACCGATCCCGGCATCACGCGCCGGCAATAGATGAATTTCGATCCGGTCATCGGTTCGGATACGCGCGCTCGATTTCGTCTTGGCGCCGTTGACGGTAATCTGTCCGTCATCGATGAGTCTCTGAATTTGTGCACGGCTAAGTCCTTCTTCCAAGTTCGTGGCCGGGTTGAAACAGCCCGCCAGGAACACGTCCAGCCGCGTTCCCGCCGACTGCGCGTCGACCCGCACTTGCCGAGTTCGGACTTCATTCATGAAGCCATCGAAGAAATCGCCGCGACGATCTTTAAATCGCGAAAGATCGCTTCGGCGTTTCGGATGTCGGCGCTGATTTGCGCAACCAAGTCCGGCACGGAAGAAAAGTGTTTTTCCGCTCGGATCCTTTTGACGAAGGAAAGTCGAACTGCGGCGCCGTAAATCTCCTCGTTGAAATCGAGGATGTAACTTTCGAGCGTTCTGGGCCCTTCGCCAAAAGTCGGATTGACCCCGATGCTGCTGACGCTAAGCAGAGCTCTTTCACCCAAATGAAAAATCGTCGCATAGATTCCGTCTAGCGGCAACGCTTCTGTGCCTGCGGTGATATTGGCGGTCGGAAAACCTAAATCTTTACCGCGCCGATGGCCCTGGGTGACTCGTCCGGAGACGAAATGATATCGACCCAAAAGCGGCTTCACCTCGTCCAGGCGGCCGGCGTCGACAAGCTCGCGTATGCGCGAGCTGCTGACCCTGTGACCATCAACCAGGATCGGCTCGACGACCGAGACTTCGAACCCGAGGCGGCCACTCCAGCGAAGCAGATCGTCGACGCTGCCTTTTCTAGCTTGTCCGAAACGCAAATCTTTTCCCACCCAGAGTTTTTTCGCTTTCAGCCGCTCTACCAGAAGCCCGCGCACAAACTCCTCCGGACCAATCTGAGCGAACGACAAATCGAAACCTTGCACGACCATGACGTCGACGCCGAGTTCTTGCAGCAGCTGCATCTTGTCTTTGTACGCGAGAATCAGTTTCGGCGCACGGGCCGGCGCCAAAACTTTGAGAGGATGGGGCTCGAACGTCAAGACCACGGAAGGAACGCCGAGCTGTTTGGCATCCGCGACCGCCCCGCCGATCAACGCCTGATGGCCGAGGTGAATGCCGTCGAAATTTCCCAGGGTCACCACCGAGGACGCGAAATCCGGACGTTGCTCGCCGTTGTGACGAATAATCTGCATCGCTTACCGAGTGCGGCTGGCAGCAAACCGCGGAATCGCCGAACCTCCGCCTTAAAGTACGGTCGCGAGTGAATAATAACGGGGACGTCGCTCCCGGCGGACTACGACTCGAGCGCCTTGAGGCGTTGCTTCGCTCTCCCGGCCTCGGGTGATTGCGGGTACTTTTCTAGCAATTCTTGCAATACCAAACGGGCGTTGAGTTTCTCGCCGAGTTCGCTGAAGGCCGAACCTTGTCCGAGCAGCGCCGCAGCCACCTTCTCGGTTTGCGGATAGCGTCTCCTTACCTCGTCGAATTCTATGATCGCGTTGTTGTACTCTTTGAGCGCCAGGTGGCTCTCACCGATCGAATACTGCGCGCTCGGAGCCAATCGGCTCTGAGGGTTTTTTTTGAGAAAGTCTTTAAAGCGAACGATAGCGACCCGGTAATCCTTATTCTCAAAGGCGCGCCAAGCGTTTTCATAATCCCGGCGCACGACTTCGGACTCAGCGAGGGAAAGGTCCCCCAAGCCATCACCGGGCGCCGCCTGCGCCGGGCTCGACTCGCGCAGCCGTTTTAGCTCTTCTTCGCGAGTCTTGAGCAGCTCCGCTTGAACCTTGGTCTCTTCTTCCAATTTGGCCAGGCGAGTTTCCAGGTTCTTGACGCGTTGATCACCTTCCCGATTGGTCTGGCCGAGCTGGCGTCCGACCTGCACCCGGGTTTCGTCGATGCGCTCCTTGATCGCGCTGATTTCTCTCTCTAATTGCTGGATATTCGCCCGCGTATCGGCGAGCGTCGTGCGGAAGCCCTCGACATCGGAATGTAAAGTTTTCATGTCGCTACGGACTCGGCGCTGTTCTCGCTCGAGGAACTCGACCTGCTGCGGATTCACGCATGCCGACAAAGAAGCGCCGGCCGTAAACAGTGCACAAAGCACCTTCTTTATGGACATCGGCTGTATCACTGTGGCTACCTCTGATCCGGTATTAGCTGGTCGGCCGCCCCTGAAGAATCACGAAGCGGGCGCGGCGGTTCTGGCTCCAACACGATTCCGTCGCTTCCTTGCAGACCGGAATCTCTTCGCCATAGCTGATCGTTGATAAGCGCGCGGCAGCCACTCCCAACGTGGTTAGATATTCCCGCGCTGCCTGAGCTCTTTTCGCCCCCAAGGCCAGATTGTATTCGTTAGTACCGCGATCGTCACAGTGGCCCTCGATCTCGACCCGCGCGCTCGAATTGTTTTTGAGCCAGTCGGCGTTGGCACGCAAGATCGTTCGCGCGTCGGCGCTCAAATCATAACGGTCAAAACCGAAATAAATGTCTTTCATAGGGCTTGACGCGGGGGTAACCGGTGACTTGCCCTCTTGCAGCTGTTTCAAGCTCGACGCACCAGTATCCGATTCTTTGGCTCCTCCCCGGGCCCCTTCCCCGGCCCGCCCGTCTGCGCCGGGTGAGCCCGGCGATGCTGAGCTTCCGGCCTTTGAGTCCGGCCCCGGAGTAGCACTAGACGCACATGCCGCCAGAGTAAAAGCGAAAATCATCGATAAAATATTGTAGCACGCTATTCTAAAAAATGAATTCATCGGACCTCCTGCAAACCCATGGGAACCTAGCAACTTCGAATTCAAGGTGTGGAGTTGAAAATCAGTCTAAGCGAGGGGACCAGTTCGGTTTTGTATCATCCCCCCCGGAACCTGTCAATCTCCTTTGATTATCTCCGCCCGCTTGCATGACATAAAGATGATATCTGCCAGCTCGATTCGATGAAAAGGCGATAAACCTCCCGTCCGGCGACCAAGTCGGGTCCTCGCTGTCGAACGATTCAGCAGTCAATCTGCGCGGGTCACCACCGTCAACCGCGATAGTGAAAATCGCGAAGCGACCGCCGACCCGGCCGGTATACACTATCCGGTCGCCCCTCGGCGACCACTCCGGTGAAGTGTTGTAGCTGCCGCTGTACGTAAGCCGGCGGCTCTTGCCGCTCGCCAAATCGAGAATATACAACTGCGGCGAACCGCTGCGGTCGGAAACATAGACGATCTGCTTTCCGTCCGGCGACCAGGCCGGCGAAACCTCTATTCCCGAGTCTTGGGTCAGCTGGCGAATCAACTTGCCGCTGCGGTCCA
>JAICHC010000250.1 GCA_025922795.1 Candidatus Binatia bacterium
AAAGGATCCGAACCGCTGGCATCCACGCGCCGGCATCGATTTCGTTAAGTACGAGGGCGCCGAACGGCAGCACGGCAGCTCGCTCAATGTCGTCAAGCGAATCCGTTTCGAAGCGCCGTTGGTGCGGCTGATCGACGAAGCGGTCGGCCGGATCAAGGAGCACGTTCGCGAGCGGACGATTTTACATGATCTCTTCTTCCGCGAACGGCTCGAATATCCGACCTTCGCCTGGCAGGAAGCGTTGGTCAACGCCGTCGCGCATCGCGATTACGCCCTGAGCGGCGCATCGATCGAAGTGTGGATGTTCGACGACCATATCAGCGTGCGCAGTCCCGGATTACCTCCGGCACCGGTCACCCTCGAGCAATTGCGCCGGCAAAAGAGCATTCACTTTTCGCGTAATCCTTTGATCGTCCGAGTCCTCGCCGATCTCGGCTATTTGCGCGAAATGGGCGAAGGCGTGCCGCGCATGTTTCAGGAGATGGAAAGCTACGGGCTTCACCCCCCGGAGTTGTCGATCGAAGGCTTTGTTTTTGCCGTCACCTTGCGCAACGCTCCGGTATACGACGAAGCGACCTTGAAGTGGCTCAACCAGTTCGGCACAGCGCAAATCAACCTGCGGCAAAGACGATTGCTGGCCTACGCGTATTGTCACGGTAAGACGTTTTCCACGGCGGAATACGAAAAGATTGCCGAAGTCGACCGCGACACCGCTTATCGCGAAATTCGCTTGATGGTGAAAAACGGCATCGTCGCTCCCGTCAAACCGAAGAGTCGTAGTTACCGGATTGTTGAGAAACTCTAGTGTTGGGAAAGAGGTTCGCTAAAAAAGTCGGTGGTATTCCCACCCGCATGCACGACAGCGGTATCCAGGCCGATTTGATTTCCTGGATTCCGGGTCACGCTTCAGCCTATGGCTGATCAAGCCTCAGCCTGAAGCTGCCGCCGGTTTGGCCGGAATGACGAATTCTGTGCGAACCCCGAGTCACTTTGTTGCGAGCGGTAGTTTTGGCCGGCACCGACGAATTCGGCCGCTTTGCTTCAGGACATCACACGGAGTAGCCAAGAGACGATGAATTTTTCCCAACTTATGGCCCTTGCATCCGGCCATGCGGAAGCGCGGATTGTGCAAACGGCGCTGCGCTTAGGCATTTTCGAAGCGCTCGACAAGGCTCCTCAAAGCGCCGCCGATGTCGCTGAGCATCTCGATCTCGAACCCAGCGCCACGGAGTTACTGCTCAATGCCTTGACCGCGCTCCAGGTTCTGAACCAGCACGAACACCATTTCTCCCTGTGCGATGCCGCCCGGCGCTACTTGGTCCAAAGCTCGCCTGAGTATGTTGGGGGCATGATTCGATTCGAGGATTCCCTGTGGCGGTGCTGGGAGAAACTGCCGGAAGCGATTCGCAGCGGCGCTCCCGCCCGCCCCACGAATATGTACCAAGACGATCCGCATGAGACCGAAATTTTCATCAAAGCGATGGATTCGCTGGTCAAAGCGCGCGGAGACGCGGACCTCTTGGCGCAGGCCTTCAATTGGCAAAAAGTGGCAGATCTTCTCGACCTCGGTGCTGGACCCGCCACCTACCCCATCGCGCTGTGTAAACAATTTGCAAATATTCAAGCAACGATCTTCGATCTGCCCGGTACTTTGAAGATAACCGAGCGTTACGTGCGGGACTCGGGAATGGTGAAGCGCATCAGGCTCTTTCCGGGGGATTATCGAACGGATGAAATCCCAGGACAGTATGATGTTGTTTTTTTGTCCAACATCGTCCACGGCGAGGATGAGCGAACCAATGAAATGCTGATCGGCAAGCTGGCGCGAAACCTTAAGCCCGCCGGACAAATCATCGTCAAGGACCACATCCTCGACGACAGCCGCACCGATCCGCCTGTCGGAGCGATCTTCAGCTTGCTTATGCTGCTCACCACCGCCGGCGGCCGCTGCTACAGTTTCACCGAGATTAAGGGCTGGATGGAACGCGCGGGTTTAGGTCAGATATGCCGGATCGATCTCCCACCCCCGCTCACGTCTTCTCTCGTAGTCGCCGGCAGGTAATTCGTTGCAAGAAGAATTGTGCTAGACTAGGTCGGAATTCACAGCAAAGGTTAGGGTCTTCGCATCGACGAGCAAGATAGAAAAGCCCGAGAGCAGGCGGTCATCGAGAATCTCAAACCGGCGTGCCTATGCAACAAGATCCGCAAAGGCACGGTGGTCAAAGCCATCCAGGCCGGCGCCAAAACCTTCGAGCAAGTCAGCAAACGGACCGGGGTTGGCACCGGCCCTTGCGGCGGCCGGCGCTGCGGCTCGATGGTTCGCGGCATGCTGGGGGAACCGGTAGTGAATTGTCGCGAGTGTGGCTGGCCGGTATTGGCGGGAGCATCTCCTCAGGTGTGTCCGCGCTGCGAGTATGCAAGGCAATCAAGCTAACGATGCCCGCCCAACTGTCTCGTACTGCCTCGAAGGTGCCGCCCGTCTAAAAGGCTCGATACTAAAACTCAGAAACCAGAAACTTTTAAAATCCGATGAACCAACTCGCTTTTAATCTGCCCGCCGGGAGTTCAACGTCGCGCGGATTGATGGCCAGCATGACGCACTTGCCTCAATCTGAGGCTTCACGATCCCCGGGAGAGACGTCAATGCTTTTCGTTGGCAAGTTTTTTTAAGAATCTTTTTCGCTGATTTGCGCAGGACGTGGCCTTATCTTCGCTAGCTTCTTCCGATTGGCAACCCAGGCACACCGGGCAAATCCATCCGCCGCATGCGCAGCGTCCTCCGGTTTTCCCCTCCACGCCGGGTTTGGTGTGAAACGGTTTAGCGCAACGTACACAAACGAGCTCCGCCACGGCGTCGAGAATTTCTAAATCTTCAATAGGCGCGATATAACGCGTCGACTCGCCACTGACGACGACGCGATACTGAAAAGCCTCCTTGCTGAACGGCGCTTCCATCACGGCGCCGCCTCGCGTAAAGCAGGCTTTTATCGCGGTCGTTCCCTCAATCTTGCCTTCATAACCCTTCTTTTTGTGCCGCACCAAACTACCGTCTCTTAAACTCACATTAATTGTAGCCGACATAGCAACCTCCTCTTGAATACCAAAAAACCGCGGCCCGTTTAAAACTCAGAAGATGATTCTAAAGCCTGATCAAACAGCCCGACGGATCAAACCGAGTAAATCTCGACCCCATCCTCGTCAACGCGTCCGCCACGGGTAATCAGCTTGACCAGGCTGCAAAGGCTGCGACCGGCTTCCCCCACAGACGACGCGACGCAACCGTCTTCAACATAAGTACCAATAAATCTGTGCTCGCCCACGTTGATGATTTGGAGGGAATTGTTATTTTGGTCGCCCTGGAAATAATGCTGCGTCCCCGGTGCCGGGTTATCCAATCCATTTTGCAGTACCTTGGAGATTTTGATCCCCACGAACAATCGTTTCGCATATTCGCTCACCGGTCATTCTCCTCTCGCGCATCATCGATTCGCGCACGCAACCTACGTCCTGGATCCATCTATCATGGACTTGGCAGCTTCGGCGTCGCCGGCATTCGCCACATACAGTGAAATTGCTCCTGATGCCGCTCAATTGGAAATCTTGAGCGCAACACCCAGCGGCAAACTGTTATCGCCGACGCTCAATGCTGTTCCCAGTCTCTCCAATTCCCACGACGAAACCGTTTCTTTGGCGAAGGTCGCATTGGAAGCGGCATCCGGATTTTTATTTGCCTGGGGCAACTTAACGAGGTACTTTACGTTGTTGCCGTCGCTATGAGTCACCGAGAGAACCAGATCTTTCCCTTCTTGGGAGGCCAGGGATTGCAGCGACGCGATGCGATTTGAAAGCGTCGTCTTGCTGACGGTGTCGGTGTACAACCAGATAAAGGAAGCGATCGTAGCAACCATGAGCAGCCACGCGTACTGACCCACCCTTTTCTGCCGCTGGATCGCGCGGGTTCGCTGGCGATCAAAGAACTGCCGGAAAGCGTCCCTTTCAGCCGCTAACCGTTTAGCCGGATCTTGCTCAGGCGAGCTGGAGGGTTGATCGAAAGACAAGCCGATACTGTTCAAGATCATGCCCAAAGTTATCAACACTAAGGGCACGGCCACCACCAATAAAGGATGCATAATTCCCCCTTTTTCCAGGCTACTGATAGCCTGGGGTTTTAGGAAGAGGGATGGGTGGGCGAGACCGGGAATCTTTCGGCGCACTAACCACGCCGAAGTCCATGCCCCATGTGGAGTCTTTCGACCCGGTCTCCGACCTCTTGCGCGCCGGTAGCGTCAAGGCATGATCGTCTTGATTCTATAGGATCGCTCTCGGGTTAGCAAACAAATCGGCCGGACACGAGCTTTCAGGAGAACACTAAATCGGCCAACTCTCTAACCGGTACGCCTGCTGCCAGAACATGAACTCATAGCGGCTACTAACGGTGAAATGCCTGATCATGAGTTGTTTCTCGTTGCGGTTCGCCGCGGCGCCGAGTTGATCCATCAGATGAATTTGCTCGCGCACTGGCTGCCAAAACGCTTCAGCGGCATAGGTTTCTATCCATTTGCGATAAATCCTTGGCTTGCGCGGACGGGTGCGGTAAAGACGCCGTCCTACTTCACCGTAAATCCAGTAACAAGGAAGCACGGCCGCAACGAGCTCGCCGAGCGTACCACCGCGTGCCACCGATTGGAGATGACCGATATAGGCTTGGGTGATCGGCCCCTTGGGTACTGCATCCAACTGTTTCGCCGATAAGCCGAGCGTCTCACCGAAACTCGCGTGAAAACTGCGCTCCACTTCGACCGCGCCGAGCGCGTGACGGCAAAACAATTCGAGCGTCTTGAGGTCGGGGGATTTGGCGCCGCCCTGGCAAAGTACTTGGGCAAAGTCGAGCAAGTAAACATAATCCTGCAGTATAAAATAAGTGAAGCGATTCATTGGCAAGGTGCCTGCCTGCAGCTCGCCCAGAAATGGGTGAATCTCGATTGCCCGCCAAATCCGCTCGCTCCGACGCCTTAATTGCGCGCTGAATTTTTTCGCCATGGGGCAGGATTAGCGAAAAAAGAGGATCAAGAAAAGAGTGGTCGTAGTTCATGCCAGGACGCCGCGATCAGAAAGATGCTGGTTTGACTGAAAGTTTTTGCGGCTTGCGCAATCGTCCAAAGGCGCAGCGCGAACGCTGAGCACCAGCCGGTCGTCGCTACATCTTCTTTGCGTCCTTTGCATTCTCCGCGGTGGATTTCTTCTCTTTGGTGGCGCCTCGCCGCGCTGATGTCACGCCATTCCTTGACCCGCTCCGCAGGCCGCTATAGATAAGTAGTCGCCGCGAA
>JAICHC010000251.1 GCA_025922795.1 Candidatus Binatia bacterium
AAATCTGGGAATTTTTTACCCCGTGCTTTTCCGCTTCGTCGCAGTTGAGATCCCAAGCTTCCCGCGCCGCCGTGAGCAGATCCAGCGGCACATGCGACGGCGGAATCTTGTAAGCCTGCGCGCGGTGTTTGTTGAGCACGCGCAGCATCGGCTGGCGATTGACCTCGTAGCCGTCGAAAGCGCCGGTCGCCGCCGCCACCCGGCTCGACTGCAAATAACCCTCGCCCGACATCAACGCAGTGACGGCTGCGGCGTAAGCCCGGCCCGCGTCGGAATCGTACGGCAGACCCAGCGACATCAACAGCGCGCCGAGATTGGCGTATCCCAGACCGAGCTCGCGGAAGGCATGAGCATTCGCGGTAATCTCGGCGGTCGGATAGGAAGAATTATCGATCAGAATGTCCTGGGCCAAGATCACGATGTCGACCGCGCGGCGAAAAGCCTCGGTATCGAAGACGCCGTCTTCACGCAGATACTTGAGCAGGTTGAGTGACGCCAAATTGCACGCCGAGTTGTCCAGGTGCATGTATTCGGAGCATGGATTGGAAGCATTGATGCGCGCGGTATTCGCGCAGGTATGCCAGTCGTTGATCGTGGTGTCGTACTGCATCCCCGGATCGCCGCAGAAATAGGTGCTCTCGCCGATCATGCGCAACAGATCGCGCGCTTTGAAAGTTTCGCACGGCTCGCCGCTGGTGACATATTTCGTTTGCCACTCCCGATCTTCTTGGACCGCGCGCATGAATTCATCGGTCACGCGCACCGAATTATTGGCGTTCTGAAAAAACACGCTGCCGTACGCCGGTCCATCGAGACTCGAATCGTAGCCCGCTTCGATCAGCGCCCAGGCTTTCTTTTCCTCTTCAACCTTGCACTTGATGAACTCTTCGATCTCGGGGTGATCGACGTCCAAAACCACCATCTTGGCCGCGCGCCGGGTTTTGCCGCCGGACTTGATCACGCCTGCCGACGCGTCGGCAGCTTTCATGAAGGACACCGGCCCGGAGGCCGTCCCGCCACCGGCCAACTGTTCCTTCGAAGAACGAATTTTCGATAGATTCACGCCGGAGCCCGAGCCGCCCTTAAAGATAACGCCTTCCTTGCGGTACCAATCGAGGATCGAATCCATCGTGTCTTCCACCGAAAGGATAAAGCAAGCCGAGCACTGGGGCTTTTCTTCGATGCCGCAGTTGAACCAGACCGGGCTGTTAAAGCAGGCCTTCTGATGCAGCAGAATGTGCGTCAGTTCATCGGAGAACGCTTGGGCGTCACCGGCGCTGGCGAAATAGCCGTCCTTTTGGCCCCAGCCGGTGATCGTATCCACCACCCGGCCGATCATCTGGCGCACGCTATGCTCGCGTTGCGGCGTGCCGAGCGGGCCGCGAAAATATTTGGAAACCACCACCTGAGTGGCCATCAAAGACCAACTTTTGGGGATCTCGACATTGGCTTGTTCGAAGACTACCTTGCCCTTCTCGTTGGTAATGGAAGCGTTGCGCGACTCCCATTCAACTTCGTCAAAAGGGCTGACTCCGGCGCGGCTAAAATAACGCGCTATTTTCAGTCCGGTCCTTACCCGCGGCGTCCCCTGAGGAGCGCCAAAATCGGTCGCCTGAGAAGTACCCGTTGCCATCCTTCCGTCTCCTTCCCCTATTGAAATCCCAATATATGGTGTGGTCTGACTTAGAAATGCACTAGATTTTGTACTTGTAAAAATAATTAAGAGATTTGTCAATCAAATTTTTTACTGATCTGATTTATCCTGATTTTTCACCGGTTTTGGTGATGCGAGGATCGCGCCCCCAAGCAGCACGACGTCCTAGAGTCGCCGTTTAAGATCTGCTAATGTCGCTTACCCGGCAAGAATGGCTAAGAAAAGCATACCGATTGAAAGCCTTGGCGCCGTGCTCGAGCAATCGCTCAAGCGCTTGGAACTAGCCGTGCGACTCGACGAGTACGCGGTGTGGCCGATCTGGAACGACGTCGTCGGCAAAATCATCGCGCGCAACGCCCAGCCGGAAAAGATCCGTAACGGCACTCTCTTCGTGAAAGTATCGAGCCCGGTGTGGATGCAACAGCTGCAATTTATGAAAGACATGATCGCAACTAAGCTCAACCACCGCCTCAAGGGAGAGACCGTCAAGAATATTTTCTTCATGGTCGGGCGCATTGATGCCGACGAAGAGTTGAGCGCGCCTGCGCCGAGTGAGACTGCAGAAAGCGCCGAGTGTCGGATCGATGAGGAGTTTCTGGAGTCGGTCGCCGATCCTGAAATCCGCGCTGCGTTCAAGAAGCTGGTTAAAAGCTACTCCCGGCGCAAGCCGAAAGCTTGATGGTTGTTCCCCATCCAAGCCCGAATTTAGCAACTCATCGCCGGCTGCCGGCGATGATCGCCGCGACTTCTTCGCTGTATTGCTTGCCAGGACGATAAATAATCAGGGGAGGCAGTACCTTCAAACCTGCTCTACCGCCCTTAACGCCTTCAACCAACAGCAGCGATGCTTCGGCGTCCTGAAAGGAATGAACCATGCGTAACCGCTTCGGCTCGAGCCGCGCTTGACGCATGGCGAAAATCACATCGGCCGAGCGAATCGCCGAATAGACCAGCGACATCAGCCCCTTTTCGCGCAACAAGAACCTACCGGCGCGGAGAAAATCGCTTAGCTCACCGGTCGTTTCGTGGCGCGCGATCCGTTTCTCGTCGTCCCGACTGATCCGCCCGCTACTCGGTTGACGAAACGGCGGATTGCAGACCACGACATCGAAGCTCGCAGCGGCAGCGACTGCGTTGATAGTCCGAACATCACCCCGGCAAATTCGAATTCGCTCTGCCAGATCATTCAGTTCGACGTTTCTTTCGGCGCGCTCAGCCATCGCCGGCTGAAACTCGAATCCGGTAATTGAAACCTGCGCATGTAAGAGGGCCAGCAGCAGCGGGATGATGCCGTTGCCGGTACCGAGATCCGCAACCGTCTCCTGCCCTTTCATCGAAACGAAATCGGCCAGCAACAGCGCATCAAGCGAGAACCGATAACCGCTGCGGCGTTGAAAAAGCTTCAACTTGCCTTGGAAAAGCGAGTCCAAGGTTTCTTCATTCATGAGATTCGGGTTGTGCAGCGGTGACCAATTCGCCGCGAGCCGAAAAAAGCGTTGCTTACCGTCCATAAATCTTGCAATATACGGTAGTTTTCTATATCTAATTTGGAATTCTAGATCTCCGTCTACCCTTCACGCTAAAGCAAAATGCTCCTTTTTCTGGGCCAAGTCGGCCGATTTGCGACCGACCAGATCGCCGGCATGGGAAGAATCTTTTCCTTCCTGATGTCGGCCCTTTTTTTAGCCTTCCGTCCACCAGCCAAGATTTATTTGATCATCTACCACATTAAAACAATTGGCGTGGAATCTCTCTCGGTCGTCGCTTTATCGGGGTTTTTCACCGGGATGGTGATGGGTTTTCAAGGCTATTACAGCTTGCGACAATTCAATGCCGAAAGTTGGCTCGGGTCGGCAACTGCCTTAGGTTTGCTGCGCGAGCTCGGTCCGGTGCTGTCGGCTTTCATGGTCACAGGACGAACCGGGTCAGCCATGGCGGCCGAACTGGGGACCATGCGCGCCACCGAGCAGATCGATGCGCTCGATTCGATGGCGATCAACCCAATCAAGTACCTCGTGTCGCCGCGCATCATCGCGAGCCTCCTTGCCATGCCTCTACTCACCGCTATCTTCGACGTCATCGGTATTTTCGGGGCTTATCTGGTGGGCGTTAGCCTCCTCGGAGTGAGTTCGGGAAGCTTCTTTGCCGGCATGGAAGGCAGCATCGTTTTCCACGACGTTTACAGCGGTTTTGTGAAGTCGATTTCCTTCGGCCTCATCATCACCTGGATATGTTGCTACAAAGGCTTTTATGCGCCGCCCATGGCCACCGGCGTAAGCCAGGCGACCACCGAATCGGTCGTGCTTTCCTTTGTCATGATTCTCGTCTGGGATTATTTCTTGACGTCCGTCATGTTGTAACACGATGATCCGCGTCACCAATCTACACAAGAGCTTTCGGTCGCAACACGTGCTCAAGGGCGTGAACCTGGAGTTTGCCACCGGGAAGATCACGACGATTGTCGGCACCAGCGGCTGCGGCAAGACCGTCTTGCTAAGGCACTTAAACGCCTTGCTGCGACCGGACGAGGGTGAAGTTTTCGTAGATGGTGTAGATATCGCCAAACTTCCCCAAAAAGAACTCTACCAGATTCGCGCT
Source organism: Candidatus Binatia bacterium (assembly GCA_025922795.1). The sequence goes on from JAICHC010000251.1 coordinate 4,253, forward strand.
AAATTCGGCGTACTCTTTCAAGGGGCCGCCCTGCTCGACTCGATGACCGTCTTCGACAACGTCGCCTTTCCATTGAGAGAAAAGACCAAGAGTAAAGAGCCCGAAATCAAAAAAAAAGTGGAGGAACGGTTGGAACAGGTCGGATTGGGAGAGATGGGTAGAAAATTCCCCGCTGAACTAAGCGGTGGCATGAAGAAGCGCGCCGGCTTGGCCCGCGCGCTCATTATGGATCCTGAAATTGTCCTATTCGACGAGCCGACAACCGGTCTCGATCCGGTTCTGGCAACCAGCATCCATCAATTGATCGCGCGTACGCATACGACGTTTGGTTTCACCGGAGTTCTTGTGAGCCACACGATTCCGCAGGTCTTTGGCATCTCCGATTATATTGCGATGCTCGCCGACGGTGTCATCAAAGAGCTGTCCCCGCCGGAAGTTTTCTGCGCGTCGAAAAATCCGGTCGTTCAGCAATTTATTCAAGGCAAGACTGAAGGCCCTATCCAGGTGCTGTAGGAGTGAAAAGTGAACCAATCGCGCACTGACATCATGGTTGGCATCTTTGTCCTCGCCGGGCTCGCCTGCCTGGGTTATCTCGCCATCAGGCTCGGCAAACTAGAGCTGTTCGGATCCCAAGGCTACGTCGTATCCGCCGATTTTGCCTCCGTGGCCGGGCTTAAGCTTGGCGACCCGGTAGAAATTGCCGGAGTTCGTATCGGCAAGGTGGAGGGGATCGGATTAAGCGACGACCGCGCGCGCCTCACCTTGAGAGTCAACGACGGAGTCAAGCTTCAAGACGATGTCATCGCTTCGGTCCGGGCCCGAGGCCTGATTGGTGATAAATTTGTTTTGATTGCGCCCGGGGCTTCGGATAAAATAATTCCCCCAGGTGGAAAAATTAGGGAAACCGAATCGCCGCCCGACATTCCGGATTTGATCGGCAAAATCGTCGGCGGTGATCTCACTTCCAAAACGGAGAAGAAAGAAGAGACTGGTGCGAAGTAGCGTAAATTCCAAAACCGTCCTTATAGCCGTGGCATTGTGGCTTTTCTCTTCGACAAGCGCGCGCGCCGGCGT
>JAICHC010000252.1 GCA_025922795.1 Candidatus Binatia bacterium
ACGAGATTGGCATATTGCCCGGCCCACCAGATCGCTCCATCCGGTGCCTCTACCGGATCGCGGGACCGTTGTCCGAGCGTAGGAACCATCCATTCGCGAAACGCGATCGATGCGTCACCGCGCAGCAGGGTGGGCTTCAGGCGATTCCCGGCGGGAAAATGCGTGGCCAGATATTTTGTTACCGTATCGCCGGCGGGGGTGCCGGACAAATCAATCATGGTCTGGATCAACTCCCGCCATCCCTCGCGGGTGTATCCCGAGCTTCTCGTAATCTGGTTGGTCTGATGGCACGTAGCGCAACCCCCCTGGACGATCTGCTTACCATCGCCGTCGGGCAATTGAGCGGCCGGCTGGCCATGCGCCGTGAGGGGACTGACCATTAAGAAAAACACACCTGACAAAGTAATAGATCGTGCCGACATAGCTTGCTCCTCGATCAAGTGAAGGCTCCCTGCTTGACTCCGTGGATTGCCGCTGTCTTGTCGCAACCCTCACACCTTCATGAGCAAAATGTCAAGTTTCTCCGAGTGCCAGGCAGTTGCTGTTAAACGTCAACCATTCGTGTCTGGACTTCAGCTCGATTACCATCGACTCCTTATCGGATAGCGCACCGGGAACTGTACGCCGAGACCGATTTCACTGGAGTGAGATTCTTGAGAGGGAACCAGCACGGCCTCTAACCGACGAAGGAAATTCTCATAGGCCGCGGTCGAAAGCGGAAAGAACACCCTCAGGCCCTCTTGGGTTAGAAGGACAGATACTCTTATGTCGCGATCGGCATAGAAATGCCCTTCGTAACGAGCAAGGAGCGGCAGCCGGTAGGCATCGGCGCGCTTCTCCAGCTCGATCGAAGTTGATGGACTAATGGTCACGCCTGGTAACGGCAAAGAGACATCACCGTTCACGAATTGTGCTGCGGCTAAGTAGGTGATCCTTGCATAAATTTGTTTTCCATCCCCCAGTTGAAATTCCGCCACAAGTTGCTCTTCCACTTCCGTCAGCAGAGATTTGAATTGACCCAGCAAAGGCAGGCGAAACGGTCCTGGACCGCTTAGTTCGACGTCAACAGCGGTAGCCATCGTTTCTAATGAGCGCAAGCGTTGGGTCAGCTCGTCGACCTGAGCTTTTAGCTTCTGAAGCTGCCGCTGACCGTTTGTTATATTCTTTTTACGAACATAACCAATCAGGCCAGGAAGGGTAAAAAATTTCCGCGCCCTCTGCAGAAATTCTGAGATCAAATTCACCAACTCCGCACCGCCGCGTTCTATGAGCAGCCGCTACAATTGAATCTGGAAAAAGAAAAGCAATCCGAGTGCCGCTAGTAAGTACCACGAATAAGCGGGAGTTTCAGGTGACCACGACGGATACGAACATCCAGAAATGTCAGATTTGGCAACGTTGACACAGTGGAGTGTCAAGCGACCCGTCCTGGGCGCGTCTTGGAAAGGGAGGGAACGGCGAGACGCTCTCCCGGAAAACAAAACCCTTCAGGGAGCACGGTATGCTGATTGCTCATTCTGAGGCCACTGCCGTTCAGAGAAACATTCTTGACGGGCACGGCTTCGCACAACGGCAACGCTCTGGCATCTAAGATGCTCTGAGTCGCAACCTGGACAAACACCCGCGAGCCGTGTCCGTCGCCACCTACAATTCAGAGCGATTCTTTTTCATGTTCGATACCATTATCGCCCGTCATTGATTTTCGATTGGCAGATCCATTCGATCCTTTAAAGCCAGTTCACGATTGCGCGAAAAATTTACAAGTCTGGTTTGCGGTCGTCTCGAGCCTTAGGTGCCGGATTGGATTTGACCACCAGCGCGCGCGAGCCGAGCTGACAGAACAAACTCGGACGTATTCCCGAAAAATTTTTTTCGTCGCTCATGCTTTAAGCAGTTCGGAGAAGCACGCATAACCGCTGTCGAATCGGAAGCTTGACCGCCGTTATGCACAATTTGTTCACACCGGCTTGTGGATAAGCCTGGATTCGACAGCCCTTGACCCAGTGATTTTTTTCTTGCCGCTCTGGGTCCTGCCATTGTAGTGTTCGTCTAACTTTTCCACGTATTCCGTGTAATTCTTATCAACCGTTTTTAACGGCCTCCTGCTCAATCACAAGGAGAAAGGCCATGGATTTCATTTGTCGGCGGTGCAACCACCTCACAAAAGAAAAACTTTTCCGCGTCACCACCGAAGACGCAGGCGTTGTTGTACTCAATATGCTTGTCTGCTCTTCATGCGCGCGACTGGCGACGGAGTTGGGGCTTCCCACAGTGGAAGTGGAATCGGGAAGAACCGATAAGGGGAAACGTGACTCGGTGTTGCCGGACATGCCGCAACAAAGCATACAAGTTTAACCTCTCGAGTCTCTCCACCGCCAAACGAGACTCCGCGGGTGGTCGCAGCTCTGTAGCCAGCGACTCCTTTCATTTAACAAACCTCTGACTCGCGCGGGCTCTTGCTTTGGCAGCTTATTCTGTTCGGTTCTTCGGCGCCGCATTGGTCGTAAGTGAGCTGAGAAGCTTGCTAGAGATCGCTGCAATCTCATCAATGGCAGCGAGGAATGCAACTTCGTTGGCTTTCGATGGCTTGTTAAAACCGCTGAGTTTTCTCACAAATTGTACGGAGGCCGCGCGAATCTCTGCTTCTGTCACCGGCGGTTCGAAGTTGAACAGAGACTTGATGTTTCTACACACAACCGTGACCTCGTTGCTCGTTTACTCTGCTGATCGTATTTTTCCGGGTGAGCTACGTGGTTCAACGGATTGCGAATGTACTGCCGAATCAAGCTGCATTTGTTATTTCGCGGCTCACTCGCGGACCACGTTAAGATGTCCACAGAACAGAAGTTTCGGTAGCACGGCTTTGCATCACTCTTTATTTCATCGACACGCGGCCATCGTGTCGGATGGTCCAAAATGGATTGTGGGCGATTTCCCAGGTGTGGCCGTCGGGGTCGGAAAAATATCCAGAGTATCCGCCCCAGAAGGTTTTTTGAGGTTGCTTGACGATGGTTGCGCTATGCTCCTTGAGGCGAGCGAATATAGCGTCAACTTCCTCCTGGTTGCGGACATTGTGAGCGGGAGCATAACCTCGGTAGGCTGGCACGTTATCGGCCGTCATGCCCATGTCCTTCGCCAGCTCTGCGTGCGGCCAGAGGGCGAACACGAGGCCGTTCAAGTCGAAAAACACGACCCCTGGGGGGCCCGGTTCTGGTTTCCAGCCGACCACGTCCTGGTAGAAAGCCGCGGCCCGTTTCAGATCAGCGACACCCAATGTGATGAGACTTATTCGCTGCTCCATAAAAACCTCCTGAACGAGTTCGGCTTAATGGGTTGCAATGCCGGTGAAGCGTGAGCGCAACCTCATGACAAATTGTAGCGCGATGCGCAATTGTGATCCATGGTTACAACGGTGGACTGCGTTCTTCATATCACATCGTACGGAAGCTATCGTCCGGCCCTGGCTTGGTGACGTCGAGTTGCAATCGGCTGCGGCTTGACTGGCGGCCCAGTCTCCGCGATGAGAATCCAATCGCAACGAGACTCCAGCCTTGATGATTACCCTTCGAGACTGCATGCGCCACCCGGGACACAAACAATTTGACTCAAAGGCCCGGGCCTGAATAGACTCATGCCGAATCTAACCGAATCTGAATAAGGAGGGTTCAAATGAAAACGAGATCGATTTTAGTTGTCGTAATCTGTGTCACCTTTGCGCCTCTCCGGTTCAGCTCAGGATGGGCTCAGGATTTGCCGCGCTCGGTAACGCTCGGGACCAATCCTGCAGGAACGGTCTTCTACGCACTCGGAAGCGGTCTGGCGAAGGTGGCAAGCGGAGCAACGCCTATTCAGGTCGTGGTTCAACCCTACACCGGAACCAGTACTTTTATTCCGCTGGTCAATGCCGGCGAGCTGGACTTCGGCGTGGTGAATGCCGTGGACATGGCTCTCACCTATCAAGGGCCGGCGCGCTTAAAGATCGGCGGTCGCAACCCCTTTCCGCATACCCCTGATGTCCGGCTGGTAATGCGCGGCTCCCCATTGCTGGTTGGGCTATTAGTTCGCAAGGACTCCGCTGTCAAAAACATTCATGACGTCAAGGGCAAACGGTTGACCGGGGAGTACCCGGCGCATTTGGCGGTTTGGTACAATATGTATGGCTTTCTCGCTAGCGCGGGGTTGACCTGGAACGACGTCACGGTCGTCCCTGTTCCGGCCGTCAACGACGGAGTCGATGCGCTGGTGCAGGGCCGCGCGGACGTTAGCATGCACGCGCTGAACTCGGCCAAGGTCAGAGAGGCCGACGCCGCGGTAGGAGTTCGGCACATCGGTTTGGACTGCTCAGCGGAAGGAGAAAAGCGCCTGCGCAAAGCGGTGCCCGGCTACTATCCTTACGCGATGAAAAAAGGACAGGCGGTCGGAATCGTGGAAGATACCTGTGTGAACGCCTATGACATCTATTTTTTAACCCACAAAGCTGCGTCCAACAGGGTTGTCAGCACGATTCTTAAAGGAATCTGGGACAACATCGAAAAACTTCCGCCGCTCCACCCGGTTTTCAAGGAGTGGACACGCGAGCGCGCCGTCGACCCTGACGTGACTGTCCCATACCATCCAGCGGCCATCGGTTTCTACAAGGAGAACAACTTCTGGTCGGCAAAGATGGACCAAGCGCAGCGAAACCTTCTCTCTCTGAACCGGCAGTGACCGGCGGCACTCTTACGGCCGCGAGGATCATACTGCGTTAGGGAGATCGGTGGGGGCAATGGGTCTTTTCGTTCTTGGCATTTGCCGCGGCCTGCTACTTCTAGTTCTGTATTGCGTGCGTCGCGCCGCCGGAAAAAAGTAAACCAAACATCGGCAAGGCTTCGATCCAAAGAGAATGCCCGACCGAATCCTCAATCATCTTTGCGACTATGCGCTTCAGTTGTCGTATCGCGACCTGCCGAAGGAAGTGATTCGCCGGACGAAGGACATCGTCCTGGATACCGTGGGGTGCGCGCTCGGGGGAGCCGAGAGTCCTCCGGCCAAGATCGCCAGAGCCGCCGCATCCGAGATCACTTCAACCAGTCTGTCCACTGTTTTGGTTAGCGGCCGGAAAACCTCCCCTGACCTCGCCGCTTTCGCCAACGGTGTGATGATCCGATATCTCGATTTTAACGACACCTACACCGGTTCCATTACCTGTCACCCCAGCGATCTCCTGGCTCCGGTGCTCGCCGTCGTGGACACAAGAAACGGCAACGGGAAAGACGTTATTCTTGGAATAGTCTTGGGTTACGAGGTGTTGTGCGGACTCATCGACGCCGGATCGGAAGAGCG
>JAICHC010000253.1 GCA_025922795.1 Candidatus Binatia bacterium
ATACCGCTGTCTTTTACAGAGACGTTCACGCGTTCTCCTTCGACCCATGCGCTGATCCAAATTTTTCCGCCTGCGGGCGTGTACTTTGCCGCATTGTTAAGGAGATTCACAAACACCTGGGTCAAGCGGACCAGGTCGCCGTCGAGTTGCACGTTCTCGAGCGGCAACACAACGCTAACCTGATGATCATGCGATTGGAGAAATGTGCGGCTCGAGTCGACGGCGCCTTTGAGAATATCGGTGAGATTCAGCGTTTGTTTCCGCAGCTCTAGTTTGTCGCGCGTGATGCGCGCAACGTCCAACAAGTCATCGACGAGACGCGTCAAGTGACTCACTTGTTGGTCGATCACGTCGCGGCTCAATCGCAACTCCGGATCGAGATCTTGCTTTAGGCGAAGTAGCTCCACAGCGCCGCGAATCGGATGGAGGGGATTTCTCAACTCATGCGCCAAGGTGGCCAAAAACTCATCCTTCTGGCGGTCCGCCTCGCGCAGTTGCGCGAGCAGGCGGCGGTTTTCTTCCTCGCGCCTGTACAATCGTAACAGCGCCTGCACGGTAGCGAGGAGCTCGGTTACGTCGACCGGTTCCGTAAGATAAGTATCGGCGCCGGAAGTCAGGCCTAGAACACGGTCCGGTGTGGTCGTATACGACGCGGAGATCTGTAAAACCATAATGTGCTTAGTGCTTGGATCATTCTTGAGGGTCCGACAGACGTCCAAGCCGTTGATATCCGGCAACTTGACATCCAACAGCACAAGCTGCGGTTGCGTCTCTTTCACAAGCCGAAGGGCGTCGGCCCCCGTGCCCGCTTCGATTACCTGATACCCGGCCCGTCGCAAGATACGGCTCTTGGCATAACGACCTGCCGCATCGTCGTCGACATTCAGGATTGTGGATATTTCTGTTTGTGTCATTGGGGTGCTCCCGATTCTTGAGCGGCGGCGTCCGCACTATTCATTGGCTCCGCCAATACTCTCGCGAGCAATCGTGCTACTCGCTCGCGCGACAATTCGGTCTTGTTGATAATCGCGCAGGCCTGGCTCTCCAGGCGTGCGCGCTCGGCCTCTGTCAGAACAAGCGAAGTGACGATCGCAACGGGAATTCCCCGCGTTATAGGATCGCCTTTTAGCTGATCTAGTAATTCGAATCCCGACAAATCCGGCATGTTCAGATCGAGAAAAATGAGGCGCGGCGCAATCTCTTTGGCCATGCGCAGCCCGTCCGCCCCGTTGCTGGCCTCGCGCACGAGAAATTCCTCTCGCATGAGTTTCACGAGAATATAACGAGACGCCGCCTGGTCATCGATAATCAAGACGCACGGCTGAAGTCCTGTGTCGATTGGGCCTTGTGGTTTCTGGAGGCAAACCTCCGAGCCGGTGAGACGGGCGAGAGCACCGAGCAAGACCTCGCGTTGCAGGGGCTTAACAAAGTATTCATCCGCGCCCAGGGCGTAGCCCTTTCCTTGGTCCTCTACCGTAGTGGCGACTAGAATAGGAATCGCCCGCGTCGCAGGATTCGTCTTGAGACTGGCGAGCCATTTCCATGCGTCTCCCCCCGGTAAAAGGATATCGAGCACCATAACTCGGGGTTGAACCCACCGCATCACGTCCCGTGCCTGACGGATACTGGCCGCAGGAATCATTTGGAACGGCGAGCCGCGCAGAAACCTTTCATAAATCAGCCGGGTCTCCGGTTCGTCCTCCAAGACCAAGACCGGAATGCGCGAGTCGTCGAGCTTCCAATCTCCATCGCGCAACTCGTCCAATGGCAAACCGCCGTCAGGTCTGACGTACTCGGAGGGAATTGTCAGATAAAAAGTGGAACCGCTTCCGAGTTCGCTTTTGAGTTCGATCTTGCCGCCGAGCAAGGTCGCAAGTTTGCGGCACAAGGGTAAACCGAGACCTGTGCCTTTGACTTTGCGCTGAACCGGACTATCGATCTGGGTGAATTCCTCGAAAATTCTTTCCTGATCCGCCGCAGCAATCCCGATCCCGGTGTCGGCGACGCAGAAAGTCACCGAGCGATCCGCTTCGTTCCATTTCGCTTCGACTCGAACTTCACCACGCTCGGTAAACTTGAGCGCATTGGCGATAAAGTTTCGCAGAATCTGCGATACCTTGTTCTCGTCGGTGTATAAGGCGGGAACGTCGCTTGGCTCGTCAAACACCAGATGAACCGCCTCGGCTACCAGCAGCGGACGCAGCATCCCTCGCAAGGCGCTAAAAAGACTCGTCACAACAAATTCGACCGGCTGAACGTCGATCTTGCCGGCCTCGATCTTGGCCAAATCGAGCAAGTCGTTGACCAACTCCAACAACGTTTCTGCGCCTTTGCGGATAAATTTTACTTGAATTTCCTGCTCGCCGGTCAATTCCCCGTCGGTGCGTTCGATCAGTAATTGCGAGAGAGCCAGAATAGAATTTAATGGCGTGCGAAACTCATGGCTCATGTTGGCGAGAAAACTCGTCTTGATCTCGTCTGCGCGGCGCAGGTGATCGGCCCTCTCATCCAGCTCGGCATAGAGCGCGACGACGCCGCGGTTGGTATCTTCAAGTTCCTGATTGACCCGGGTGAGTTCTTCCTGACGTTCACGCGCTTCGGCCAGGGCTTGTAACAGTTCCTGGTTTTGCTGCTTGACCTCATCGAAGGAACTTTCGGGGCGCTGATTGGCAAGCGAATGCGCTATTTCTACCGAACGGCCGCCGGTGACGATTGGAACTCGCCGCGGCAACAGTTTTTTGAGCACGATTTCCGTGCCGCCCTTGGGCCTGGTATGAATCTCGCACTGATCCACGAGTCGCCGGGCTCCAATAATGCCCAACCCCATCCCGGTTTGCGATTGATAACGTCCTTCGAGGATCTCTTCGAGGTTCGCAATGCCCGGCCCTTGGTCCGTGACGCGTATCAGAAAAAGCTGCGGCGCGTGTGCGCCTTCAACGGCAAATTCTATTTTACCTCCGCCTGCATAGCCGAAGGCATTGCGGGCCAATTCCGACACCGCGGTCGCCAGACGAGTCTGGTCCTGAGTTTCGAAACCCAAGGACTTGGCAATCTGACGCGTCCGCTGTCGCGCCAAGACAACATCAGGCTCATAGCGGATCGCGACCGTCATGATCGTTGGCATGGCTGAGCGTAATCTCCCGGATTTTTACTGCGAATAGAAACCGTTTTCTCTGGCGGCGAGCACCGTTACATCGTCTCGTCCGCGCCAGAAATCGCGAAAAAGCACTCCTGCAACAAGCGCCGGATGCCGCTGCATCAACGCGGGATACGTGCGCAGATCCCAGCGCGTGCCTAAACCGTCGGAATGCATGATCAGCAGCGAGTCCGGGCTCCACGGATAAGTAAGCTCAGCGATCTTGCGAGCCTCGTGGCCGACGATGCCATTGTAGGACACCAGATGACGAATTCCACCGTTGGTTAGGATTATCGCGGCAATATTCCCAACTCCGCAGAAGCGCAGCAATTTTTTTGCTGGATCAATCTCGCCGACGGCCAGGGCGGCACCGCGCGTGCTGCGCAACGCGCCATGTGCGCGCTCGACGATCTCCGCCGGAGCTTTGTCACGATATTTTAGTGCGGTTTCGACTGCCGCTCGCGCCGCTATAGCTGCGTCCGGTCCATGTCCCAGTCCATCGGCCAGCGTGCAGACATATTTGTCCGCAAGGCTTTCAACTCGCCAATCATCGCCGGACACTTCTTGCCCCGGCATGGGCAAACATACGATACCGAACTCGATCTCCGGATTCGCCGGCTGGCTGGGGCGGTCAAACCAGAGTCGCGCCAGCACGGCCGTGCCTTTGTCCGGCACCGAATGGATATCGAATTCAGATGCCAGCCGGTTCACCGCGCCCAAACCGCTCCCCGGACTTCCGGCCGTTGAATAGCCGTCGCGCATCGATTGCGCGAGATCGCGGATGCCGGGCCCTTGATCCAGCGCAATAAGTTCCAACCCCGCTTTTTTACTCTGCTGCAAGACTCGTACGATGATCCGGCCATGCTTGGCATGTTTGAGAAGGTTGGTGGCCAATTCGGTGGCGACGAGCGCGATGTTGCCCACTTCCACCTCGCTAAAATCGGCTCCACTCGCAATCCGGGTGGCCAGCCGTCTCGCTTCGGCCACATCGCTCGAGTCGCGGATCTCCAGTAGCTGCTGACTGCCAGATGCGTGTGTCAACTGTTCCGCCATCGCGTAATGCTCACTTTCGTGCCGCGACCGGGCGCGGAGTCGATCTCGAATTCATTCACCAACCGCTTTGCGCCACCCAGGCCCAAACCCATGCCGCTGCCGGTGGTAAAACCGTCTTTCAACGCTTGCTCCAGGTCCGCGATGCCTGGGCCCTGATCTGCAAACGTGAGCTTAAGTCCTTGGCGCAGCTCGTTCTGAAGCACTTCGAGCTCGACTTTGCCGCCGCCGCCGTAATCCAGCGCATTGCGTGCAAGCTCGCTTGCAGCCGTGACCATTTTCGTCTGTTCGACCAGGCTAAACCCCAGCGATACGGCCCACTCGCGGGTGAACTGCCGAACTTTGACGATGTCGCTCGAAGACTTTATTGGGAGAGTCTCATTTTTCAGTATTGCGGCCAAAAAGTTCCTTGCCTTTCAACGAGCTTTGCAACACCGCCATGCCTTTCTCGACATTTAACGCGGTGCGGACGCCCGCGAGCGACAAGCCCAGCTCCACCAGCGTGATCGCCACCGCCGGTTTCATGCCGACCAGCACCGTCTCGGCGTCGAGCATCCGCGCCATGCCGGCGATATTACCGATCATCCGGCCTATGAAAGAATCGACGATCTCCAAGGACGAGATATCGATCAAGACGCCGTGGGCGCGATGCTTGACGATCTGCTGGGTCAGATCGTCTTGCAAAGTGATCGCGAGCTGATCGTGCATGTCGACCTGGATCGTCACCAGCAGAAATTCGCCCATCTTGAGAATCGGAATGCGCTCCATCACTGTCCCTTCTTCGCGTTACGCACGACTGTGGCGCCCGTGCGCTGGAGAGCGACGGCGAAAGCGTCCGCCAGTGTGGCTTTCGTGACAACGTCGGTTAAATTTACCCCGAGGTGGACGATGGTCTGGGCGATCTGCGGGCGCATGCCGCTGATGATGCAATCGGCACCCATCAGGCGCGCCGCGGCGACGGTCTTCAGGAGATGTTGAGCGACCAACGTATCGACCGTCGGCACGCCGGTAATATCGATGATCGCGATCAGGGCTTCGTTGTCGACGATCTTTTGCAACAAGTTTTCCATCACGACCTGGGTGCGCGCGCTGTCGAGTGTGCCGATCAGCGGA